>CALBVO010000062.1 GCA_937970115.1 Minisyncoccota bacterium
TCTTGGTTCTAATATATTATATACTATTTTTATATATTTTGTCAAGTAATACGTAATGGTTCAATATTTTGAAATAGCGTTCTATGAAATGTAGAAAACTTTTAAATTAAATGAAGTCCTAGGCAAAAAGCACGCGAGTGTATGCGCGGTAGTTACCTACCGTAAATACACGAGCGTGCTTTTTAACAACGAAATTCGTTAATGTAAAAATTTTCTATTAGAAATCGAGGTAAAAGGTTTCAGTCACCTCTCCATCATCATCCTGATTATAATAATTTCGCTCTCCATTATTTGATGACTGAGATGAACCGTATGAATCTTCGTCGTATTCCAATAATGATTCTGAAATATCTCTCATAAATTCTGATGGTTCATTAATCCGTTGCTGACCATAAATCGTTCGCAATTTTGCATAGGAGACATGTAATTGATCCTTGGCTCGCGTAAAGGCTACGTAACACAGACGCCTTTCTTCTTCGTCTTCATGTTTATTCTTCGTATCATCGCGTTGTGATGGAAAGAGTCCTTGCTCCAAACCAACCACGAATACATATTTAAATTCAAGCCCCTTTGATGAATGAATCGTCATTAATTTTGTGGTATTTGAATCTTTGGTATTTGAACCCAGTGAATCTTGGTCTGATAACAGTGCGACTTCTTCAAAGAACATATCATAGGCATTTTCAAGATCATCATATTTTTTCGCGTAGGTCACCAGCTCCTTCATGTTTTCTAATCGTTCCTTGTCATCATCATTTCCATCGCCTAGTTTTTTCTCAAGTCCAGAATGTTTAATAATATATTTAATCGTTTCTGATGGTTCATTCGTTTGAGCAAATTCATAAATGGCGTCTAATAATTGTACAAACGATTCATAAGATATTTTTGCTTTTGCAGAAAGTTTCTCTGATTGCCCAGCAAAAACATGAGCGACCGCAACCTTACCAAGTCCTCGTTTTGGTTCATTAATCACGCGTTTAATGTCAGATAATGAATCTCGATTAAAGGCCGATTTTAGGTAACTCATCAAATCCTTGATTTCTTTTCTTTGAAAGAATTTTACACCAACTACCTGATAAGGAATCATTCTTGAAAGAAAGGCTTCTTCTAGGATTCGCGATTGGAAATTGGTCCGGAACAATACTGCGATATCACGAGGCTCTGTTCCTGACCTGATATAATGTTGGACGCGATTTGCCACCCATGATGCCTCCTGATTTGCAGAAAATCCTTCGTACATAATTATTTTTTCTCCTTGATCATTTTCAGTGACGAGTTTCTTTTCAATACGTTCGGTATTTTTTGAAATAATGTCATGTGCCGCCTGAAGAATGTTTTGGGTTGAGCGATAATTTGTTTCGAGGATCACCACCTTTGCACCTTTAAAATCTTTTTCAAAATTCAAAATATTTTTCATATCTGCTCCTCGCCATGAATAAATATTTTGGTCTCCATCACCAACCGCACAAATATTTTGATGTTTCTCGGCCAATGTTTTTACGATTTTGTATTGAATCGTATTGGTATCTTGGTACTCATCAACATGAATATAATTCCATTTGTTTTGATAATACTCGCGAACCTCGGCGTCATCACGCAAGAGGAAATAGGTCTCGGACAATAAATCATCAAAATCGAGTGATCCTTCGGCTCGTTTTAATTCTTCGTATTTTGGCCATACTAATGCAACGTATTGTGTGAGTGGATTCTTGTTCGGTTCATAGGTTGCGCTGGTTTTTTCATCTGATTTTGCGCGAGAAATTGCAGAGGCGATTTTGCGTGGTTCCCATTCCTTTGGATCAATGTCATGATATTTCATTGCCTGTTTTACGAGTGACATTTTGTCTTGGGTATCCAAGATATTAAAATATTTATTAATGCCAAGTTTCTGATGCCATTGCCGCAGAACACGAACTCCCAAAGAGTGAAAGGTACTCATCGTTGGAATATGATCATCAGATCCCAACATCTCGATAACACGTTCTCGCATTTCCATTGCTGCCTTGTTGGTAAAGGTAATAGCCAAGATACTCCATGGATCAACACCTTTGTGGATCAGATGCAGAATTCTATGGGTAAGGGTTTTTGTTTTCCCTGTTCCTGCACCAGCAACCACCAATAATGGTCCTTCGGTATGAAGGACCGCTTGTTGTTGTTCCTGATTAAGACTGTGTAAATGGTTCATAATTCGAGTATATCAATCCATAAAAAATTAGCCAAAACAAAAACACTAACGTGTAGTGTTTTATGCTGCGATCTGTGCGCTCGGATCGATGGGGTCGTGTTGAATATCTACTTCTGGCTTAGGAAACATTCCTGTTTTTTCAAATTCAACAACAGCAGCTCTTTTCTTTTTCCATGTTTCCCAGGGACCACCAACACTCTTTCGTTTTACCGCATCTTTTTCAGCAATCATCTCTCGAAAAGCAATACGTGCCTCATGCTGAAGGAGATCCATTTGCAATGACTTTACAATAAGTTCATCAATGATTTCAATATCTTCCAAAGAAGCATCATGCAACATATCTTGTTTTAATAATTCTAATTCTTCAGAACTAGATCCTGCAAGATCTTGAATTGAAAATAAACCTTCAACTGATTCTTTAGAAAAATATGGTTTTTTGTCCTTTGCCTCCTCTAAGGCAATTTCATTATGATCTATCTCAACCTGATTCATAGCAAGAGCTTCTTCTCTACGCGCAGTTTCTAATTGAGCTTGTTTATATTGGAGGCTCTCTGGTCCAAATTTTTGAAGAATATATTTCTCTGCCTTACGAGCCTCTGTTTGAGCCATAATAATATTCTTACGTTCTTCTTTTTTTGTATGAATATCAAAAACTGTATCAATAGAGTTTTCTAGATCTAAAACTTTTTTTTCAATTTCAGGATTAGTATAATTAACGGATGCGTCTAATTCTTGCATTTTTTGATTGGTAATGTGTGTATCTAAGTTTTCCATAAATATATTATACCACATCTTATACATAAAAAAACTACTCTGCAGTAGCTGTTTCTGTATTCTCTCCCATTGACTTAAAAATTCTAATCTCATCACCAAGAATTTCGCCAAAGTTTGGAAAATTTTCTGTGATAAATTCCGTCATTGCAAGTTCATCAGGATGAGTCTCAATAAAGGTGGCAAATTTTTCTTGGATTTCCTGATTTGATTCTTCTAATAATCTCAATATTGTTGCCTCCATTAACATTCCTGTTGTTTCATCAATAACTGCTTCTTTTTCGTCTGCTGAGTATACCGAGAAATCAAAAGATTGTTCAATAATTTCATGTAATGTGTATTGTTTTTCTTCTGTATTCATAACGTTTATTTTAAGTAAGACTTGTTAAATTCATATGATATTAGTATTAACCACCCTTTGGAGAACTCCCTGGGTTATGTCCGCCACCTGATCCTCTATTATATCCACCGTTTGGTGTTTGGTTTCCTGGACCAGAAGATCCGTTACCTCCAAATCCATCTATTTTTCCATTTTCTATTACATCTGCGAATCCAAAGAGAGCCAGTAACCCGGCACCTAATCCCACCTTATTTTTTCCACCCCAGGTTCTACCATTTCTGAGAAATTTTCGTCTTAATATCCGCTGTTCTGATTTGGTAATTTCTCCATTTTTATATGCTCTTTGCAGATCATCTCGAATCTGACCTGGTTTTTTACCTGTTGGATCATAGGTGAATTTTTTCTTTTGTATTCCCTCTTGTTCATCGGGAATATCTTCAAAAGTAATTTCACCAGTTGATTCTAAGTCACCCGTCTCCGAAGTCGTAGTTAAAATATCTTCAGGCTGATATTGAGATATAGGAGGATCAGCTGGAGTCAAAATATTCTCAGGTTGATATGGTTCAAGTGGTTCAAGAACAGCTTCTGGTGCTGGTGTTAATATGGCCTCTTGTTGATTTGTTTCAAATACACCTCGTCCTTGTCGATATTCATAATTTTCGTTTGTCGATCGATCCTCGATTCCGCGACCTTCAAATGTATCGCCATCAAAATGTGTTTCGTGTTTAACAACCTTTTCACCTACATAATTTCCTTCAGCATCAACAGACCCACCAAAATATTCATTTGAAATTAATTTTCCTTCTTCATTAATCTTCAATTCGTAGCCAGCACCCTTTCCGAAGTTAACACGAACTTCATCATTTTGACCTATATATCCCAGTTTCTTTGCAGCCTCAAAGGCATCCGCACCTGTTGCCTTACCAGAAATATCAAGATAATCACGTAAACTTTGCCCCATTGCTGTATCAGCATTTAATTGCCTCAAGAAAGCATGGGTAATACCTTCACCTTTGTTGATAAAAATATCACCAGAAATTGTTTCTACTTTTGGCAATGATTCGTTTGTTACTTCATTTAATGAATCTATTTTTGCAGACAATTCTTTTTCGATTCTATCAATCTCTACATCCTCAATACTAATGTCTGGAGTATCAAACATATCTGTCATTCCTTGGGATTGAATAGGAACGTTTTCAGGAATTGTACGAAGCTTGGTATTATCAAATTTCTCAATAGCATCTACATCATTCGCAAACCAACCTTGAACCCCTTCGACCAAACGACCAGAAACGTTTTTAAGATTTCCAGGTAAATTAATCATACGCTGTCCAAAACGTTTAAATGGATCAGTGAATTGTCCACCCGTTGCTGATTCAATAATTCCTCCCGCAGAAAGAGATCCTGCAAGTGCCGAAGCTCCAATAACTACATTTTTAAATTTGTTTTTGTTACGTAGTTTTTTCCCACGCCCTTCGAGAAGTGCATCGCGTTTCAGTTTATATTCTTCCTCTGTAATTTCTTGATATTTACGTTGCTCTTTTAGTTTTGCGAGATCCATTCGAGAATCTTTTGTTGTTGCACCGATTGCCCCCTTGGCTGCTTCAGTCCCTAGAAATCCACCCAATGAACGAGTAAGACCTAGCCCAAGAGTTCCACCTGCTGCAGCTAATGCTGCTGCACCACCTGTTCCAACGGTTATAGCACCTGCACCCAAACCAATAAGAGCCGATCGCGTTAATCTTTTTTTTAACTGCTTTAGTTTTTCTGGTGACGTAAAGTGTTCTTTTAGTTTCATCATCTTATTACCTCCTCGGGCAAATAGTTTTTGAGCACTATTTTTATTTCGAATAGAATATTCAAATTTAGCCTTTTCAATATTTGAGATTTTTTTGTTTTCTAATCGAATCTGCTCTTCTATTTCGGCAATATTTCGCTTAACATCTTTACCAGAAATTTTGATATTTTGATTTTTTTTCAATTCAGCAACAGTTGGGGCAACATTATTAGGTAATTTAATATTATTTTTTAATGTTTCTAATTTATTTTTACCCTGAAGTCTCTTATTTTCTTTTAGAAGCAATTCTTCTCTCCTGTTAATTTTTGATTGAGCAACGGCAGTTTGGTATTCAAAATTAATGTTTTTAAACGCTTCTACTTTTTTATCATAGGCTTCTGTTTCTGGATTTATTCCTTGAGATACTAATTCTTCGCGAAAATATTTTTCTGTATTTTGTGAGAAATCAGCAATATCAGCATGTGCTTGTTTAATTTCATCTGAATTACCTGAATGCTCTGCTGCGTTAAGAACATCTTTTAGTTGATCCATCTTTGTACGGTAATCAAAATCAAGATCAGCATATTTTTCTGTTCTTTCATTTTGTGCGTCTGCAATAGTTTTTGGTTTTTCTAGCGTATTGTTTGTCTTTGGTGCTTCCATAAAAATGTTATCTTAAATACATTTATTCTTCATAAGAAAATAAATATTATATATAGTAATAATATCATAGTGACTTCACCATAATAACTAAAATATATTATATAACATAATAATATAACGTGTCAATAGTTCATATTTACCAGAGTGTTATCATAATAGTGTAAACTTTTTTAGCTTCAAGAAATAATCGAGGCTACACAAAACGGCTTATCAAACCAACTGCTCAAGACTCGTCTGATCTAAATCATTCGACGAAATATTATAATAATAATGCTCATCTTATTGGATTTGGGCTTCTTTCTCTGTTCCTTATGATTGCTGGTTTTTATTCAACACCAGCTTCTTCTGCTTCAGTACTCGCGCCAGTTACAACAGACACAACAAACTCTCAACGTGTCCAATTGTTGGCAGCAAATTACAGCGTTGAAATTCCCGAGGCTATTGGCGGACCTCGATCAATCAAGGTAAATAATCGATTAGCCTTACTTTCACCTCAGGTACATATTACTAATGGTACAGTTATTTCAAATAATATTGAATTAGATCCTGATGGTATTGTTACCTACGTTGTACAAAGTGGGGATACTTTGTCAGAAATTGCAGAGAATTTTGACGTTTCAATTAATACTATTAAATGGGAAAACAATCTCAATAAGACGATTAAACCAGGACAAGAACTGAAAATCCTACCTGTTTCTGGGGTACGTCACACTATTCAAAAGGGTGATACTTTTAGTAAAATTGCCCAAACCTATGATGTTGAAGTTGAGGATATTACCGTATTTAATGACATTGATGCTACGAAACTTATAAAAGGTAATAAAATAATCATTCCAAATGGAATTAAACAAAGAAAGGTAGCCGTTGCGAAATCAACACTCAAAATAAAAACTACTTCATATATTTCAAATCGATCATCATCAACAGGATATTACATCAGACCAACCACTGGACGAACAACGTCCCTCTTTGGTCCACGTAAAGGAAAATATCACTACGGAATTGATTACGGTGCACCAACAGGAACACCAATTGTTGCAGCAGCAGATGGAACAGTTATCAAAACAACTTGTGGCTCAGGATATGGAAAATGTCTGGTTATCAAGCATCCAAATGGAACACAATCATTGTATGCTCATGCCAGCAAAATATATGTTGGGGTTGGTAGCAAAGTAAAACAAGGTCAAAAAGTAGCCGCTATTGGTTCGACTGGGCGTTCGACTGGTCCACACTTGCATTTTGAAATTATTGAAGCAAATGGAAAAAAACGAAATGTTAATTTCTTGAAATAAGCAAAAAATAAAAACCATCCGTCTTATTTGGATGGTTTTTATTTATAACTATTTTAACAAAGAATATCTAGGACAGAGAAATAGAAATATACCTACATAATCTATACAATAACTCCTTTGTTTTTTGTATGATATATTCTTCGCTTCAAATCACGTATAGTTAATTCAGTTGAACTGTGGTCGATATTGTAATGCCTCTAATATATGATCCGTTTGAATATCATTTGATTGTTCTAAATCAGCAATCGTTCGTGCCAATTTAATCACGCGGTGATAGGCACGTGGCGAGAGTTTCATTTTCTCGGCACTGATATTCAAAATATTTACCACCTCTGGCAATAATTCAATCGACTGAATATCACGTGATGATAATTCGCTGTTTAATGCTGTAGTGCCGTTACGCGTATATTGTATCGTTCGGGCTGCCTCGACACGATTACGTATAGCTGTTGATTTTTCTGATTGGGTATCTGTTGTATTGGTTAAATGTTCATAATCAATATGTTCAACCGGTAACCAAATATCAATACGGTCGATGATGGGTCCTGATACTTTTTTCTTGTACCTGGCGATATCATGGGCGCTGCAGATACAGGTTCCGTGTTCAGAACCATAGAATCCGCACGGACATGGATTCATCGCAGCAATCAAAATAAAATCGGCTGGAAATTGAATGGTTCCTTTAGCACGTGAGATGGTCACAATTCTATCCTCTAGTGGCTGACGTAAACTTTCTAGAACCTTTTTATCAAATTCCGGGAACTCGTCTAAAAACAATATTCCACGATGTGCGAGGGTTATTTCTCCTGGTCGCGGATTTGCACCACCACCAACAACCGCAACATAACTAGAGGTATGATGGGGTGTTCGCAGTGGTGGTTCATGCATGACGTCCAATGTAGCCAGGTTCCCTACAACACTATGAATTCCGGTTACCTCGAGAATATGTTCGCGTTGTAAGGGTGGCAAAATTGACGAGAATGCACGCGCCAACATGGTTTTACCGGTTCCAGGAGGTCCGAACATACATACATTATGACCACCTGCCGCAGCGATTTCTAGTCCTCGTTTAGCGATGGATTGGCCACGGACGTCACTGAAATCCGTCATATAATGATGTTGTTTTTCGGTTAATGGTGTTGGGGGTTGAGGTGCGATCAGTTTTTTATTATCACGATTATCGTCCAGATGTTGAATAATCTGTGCCAGATCACGCACTGGATAAATTGTGATACCATCGACCAATCCCGCCTCGTGAGCATTATCCACTGGTAAGAAAATCTCGTTAAATCCTGATTCCTGTGCCGCCTGTACAATGGGTAATACACCGTTCAATGGTTGTAATTTTCCATTCAATGATAATTCACCAATAAAAACACGTCCTGCGGTATCGAATTGAATCTCGTCCGCTGCCAGTAAATACCCCAATGCAATCGCCAGGTCATGATAGGCGCCTTCTTTTTTCAATTCGGCTGGAGACAATGATACGACTAATTTCTCGTTTTTTGATTTTGGGGATTGATAGCCTGAGTTTTTAATCGCTGACCCTACCCGGTCGCGTGCCTCGTCAACCGATTTTGACGCCATACCAACAATCGAGAACGCATGCAGACCACGAGAAATATCCACCTCGACATTAACAATACGACCACGCAGATATTCAGGTTGAGCGGAAGAGACTTTGGCAAATTTCATAATAGATTCAGTATAGCAAATGAAGTGGTTATATAGAATTAAATATTTTTACCTGGCCGTTTGGGATTCGAACTTATGTGATTTATTTGGAAAAGTTGGAAATTTTTACAAAAATAAAAACCTATACTAAGGTTTTTTAATTCTTCTAAAATAGAATGAAATACCAGAGGGCAAATATTTTCCATAATATTTCAAAATAAAATGAAGATCGCGGAAGCAAGAAAAAAGAACGCGAGGCGTATCTAGTTATACGGCGAGCGTTCTTTTTTCGTAGCTGACAAAGATATTCGTTTATTTTGAGATATTATCTATTTTGCGTGTTCAACAGTAGTCGTCGATGATGGATTCGCCATCAATCGTGCCTCGGGGATTGGTTCGCCTGACACCTCGCAGGTTCCATAGGTTCCTGCATCGATTGCCGACAATGCCCGGTTCACTTGGGCATATTGTTTTTCAAGAACATTCAATCGTGCGATTTTTTCCTCGAAATCCTCGGTGGCGTCTGCGTTGTCAATTGGGTCTGCATGGGTTCCGTCACCTTCGTCTGGACGGACGCTCCATCCACCATTATCGTCTCGCACCCCTAGTGCATCGAGATCGTTTTCTAGTGTTGATTTTTCTTCTAGCAATTTTGCCTTTTGTTCATCGATATTAATCATAGCGTCAGTATATCAAAAAACTACCGAAACGGTAGTTTTTTCAACAGATATAAACTCTTGAGTATTAAAAACGGTATAGGTTTCTAATCGGCAAGCAGTTTTTCTTTGATCTATAGTCATCTACAGCGATAAGAAAAGTTTTGAAGTCAACAACCAAATCCGTTTTTTAAACGTTTACTCAAAAATATCCAGTAACGCACGCCGGCGAACGACTTCATCAATGACAATCTGATCCCGTGCAATCAATATTGTTTCCTCATCAAGGAAAGTATACATCAATACAATATCACCTTCACTCAAGCTATCTGCGTCTGCAATATTTACAAAATTAGTGACTCCTGGACCAAAGGTGCCTTCCAAGGCTCCTTTCCCAATTAAAACTCCTTGGGGATTCAAACTGAATCCAGAACCAATATATCCTTTTGTTCGGCTTAAAGAATCTAATGTTGCTAATGTTTCGTATGAAACATTACATTCGGTATCATTTGCGGCCTGAAGGCCTTCGTCTTGCTGGAAGGTTTGTACTGCTCGACAAGTTTCTTCATCAAAGAGCCCATTAATAACAGAGATTTGATATCCTTCGGCATAAAGAATAATTTGTAGATCTTGAACTGAAGTATTATAAGATCCTAATTGAAGATTATCGTCAGTTTCTAAAAAGTAATCAGCAATGATTGCAGCATCAGATCCCGTTGTAATGTTTGTTACAATAATACTTTGACGATTATCTAAAATATTTGCGATCCACTGGAGTGTAACTGGGTCAAATACTCCTGTTACCTCTAATCCATTTGCACTCTGAAATTGAGCGATAGAATCCTGCGTCACAATGTCAAGACGTCCGGAAATTGATAGAGGATCCATCAAACCTAGTTGAACTAATGTTTGTTGCAAGGGTTCAACCGTTGGAGATGATTGACCTGCATAAATTGGTGAATTTACATCAATCATATCTGAAGTAACCCATTGCAAATCATTACCAATATTAAAACTACATTTAATAATTTGGATAATATTTAATAACTGACCATAGGGATTTAATTGACCATTTGGGCCTGTTTGAGGAAGTTCTAAATAGGGGTCAATATCACTTAGAATAAGGTCTAATTGACGTACAACTTCGAGGGCTTCGTTTATTCCTGGAACATTTGTAGGTCCACCGTAGGCAACATTAACCAAGAAATCAGCAATAGAATTTAAATTCTGAACATCACCAGAAGATAGACCAAGGGCTGAGCTAATACCTGCCACCACCCTCAACCCGAGCGAAGCCTGAATGAGACGTTCTTGTAGTTCTCCATTATTAGTAATTTCTCGACATTGACTGGTGTCGATAGATTGCTCTGCCCATACTGATTGGTCACCGGAAATCGGATTTGTTGTTACACCTTCAAGTGGTTGAATACAAATTTTCTTTTCTGGTGAACTAACAGGGATAATTTCACCACTTGATCCGATACACACGAGCTCTTGCCGTTCTAAGGGTGAGGTACATGATACTCCGGGTCCCGCGTTTTGGGTAAGCTGACCTGTTTCATCATCGAAACATAAGGTAGCACTATTAACATTTTGCAGGCGCATAAGATCCGTAAATTGAAGGCATGATTTTAGCCCTGTATCGTTGGATGCCTTATAACGAGAATCAGTTTCATGATATACATAACCACCATCAACATCAGGTCGACAATTATAACCAGGAGGTCGTGGTGATGTTGGGTCTGTAATTGGTGTCACCGGCGTATCTCCAACAAAACACCTATAGGCGTAACATTGATAAGACTCAAAACAAAATGCTCCTGGATTGGTATTAGGAATAATATTACCCTCATCATCCAAGGTGTCTTGGATTCGAACTCCGGTCGCTGGATTAAAACAAACAGGGACTGTTCGGGTAATAGTGGTCCCAAGATTTTGACCAGAACCAATGGTATCAATACAATAATACCCCTGACGACCTTGAAAAGAAGAATCAAATGTTTGACCAGGAAATTCATTGTTATAACAGATTGTATTCTCACCGTTATTTTTCGTCGGATCAAGAGTATCTCCGGCATTAATCGCATCATTTGTACGAAGATTTCCGAATGTGAAATTAGTTACCGGCGATGTATTGGTAACTTGTGCAAATACGGGTTTCTGTAACAAATTGGCAAACAAAGACATTGTTGTATTTAAAACATTCAAACCTTCACCATCAATAGGCTCTAATGTCTCTGGAACTTCTTGATTCTGTTCATTATTTCCACGAAGAATATCGAGAATCCCTCGTCGATCAACTTCACGCGGCAAGAAACGTGCAACACGAACATTTTTATTTTTAATTAAATCATCTTCAAATCCTGGTTTTAATAATGACCGATCAGTTCCTTCCGGTGGTAAGTCTAAATAAGTAGCCAAATCATCAATCATCGTTGGTTCCCATTCTAATAAACCATCCAGGGCTCGATCATATGATAGTGCCTTTAAAATAATAAAAGGATAATTTTTATCAGTCGAGTAAACTCCGTGAGTAAACTCGTTTTCGATATTATCGTATAAAATAATTGGTGTATCATTATTCGTCTTATCAAAAATATCTTTAACTCCTAAACGTCGTACATTACCAATTTGATCTTTTTGTACATAATAAATTTGATTAATCGTATCTTCAGGAATATCCATTTCAATAACGTCACGAATGGCTTGTTTAATACGTGTTGGTTCTAATCCTGTTACGTTGATTCCTGTATCTTGATTTGATCGCACTAATGAAGTAACGCGTGCCTGACTGATGAATTCAACTTCCTCTTTAACGGAAAAAATTAATGAAAGAATTCCTATTGAGCTAATAAACAAAACAATAGCTCCTATAATAAATGCAATATTTTTACGAGATCGTGGTGAAAGGATTTTTGCTTCTTTTTCTTCGAATCGTGATTTCCTAATCAACTCTGACATTGTTCCTGGTTTATTGGCATTCATAGCCTGAGATAAATCAGAATAATAAGTTTGACCAATTCCTGTACTGGCTGATATTGAACTCTTGGAATTCTCATCTGTTTCCTGTGAAAGATCTGATTGAATATCTTTTTGCAAAGAAGCTATGAGTGTTTCATGATTATCTTTGGTGATATCTGACATTGGTGAATCGATTTCATTATCCATCAAGGTATTGGTTTCATGAACATTGAGACCTGGTAACGATACAGGGTTATCTTTTGGGGTAATAGGTAGGTCATCACTCATGTTTATATCTAATTTTTGAGGAGACACCTGTGAGTTATTTGGGGTCGTTTTTTGATCATGTACCTCTAGGTTAATCACATCATTACTACGTGTTGTTGAAATATTTTGATCTGGATCTATAGCATCAGTATCTAAACCAGCCAAAGCAGCTTGGATTTCATTCTTCAAATCATTAACGGCTGATTCTGGAGCAATAGAATCTAAGGTAGATGTATGATTTGCGGCTCTATTACTGAGTGAAATAAGTTCATCAGATAGAGTTGTTTTATTATCAGATACAACAGGGTTCTGTACCTGCGCATGAGAGGTGCTCGTGAGGTCACCCCGTTGTAGATTCTTGTTATCATCAGAATTATTCATATATTAGTATTGTATCTCAGGGTTAGATGAAAAACAATTTTAATATCTGTGAAAAAATAAAACCAGACCAAAAAAATAAACACCCAAAGGTGCTTATTTTTTTAATCCTAATTTCTGAATGAGACCTTGGTATAATTCAAAGTTAGCATTCTTGAAATTTCGAAGTAATTTACGTCGTGTATCAACCATCTTGATTAATCCTCGACGTGAATGAATATCTTTTTTGTGGACCTTGAGGTGTTCCGTCAATTCTGCAATTCGTTCAGACAAAAGTGCAATTTGCACTTGTGGAGAACCGGTGTCAGAATCGTGCGTTTTTACACCCGCGATAACGTCCTGTTTCTTCTTTGTTGTTAACATAACCTCTGAACAATACCATAGGTTGATTTTTTTGCAAACTAAAACCGTTTACCATATCAGATAAACGGTTTGGTATTCTGAACCACTTTAATAAATTAAAATATAAAAACTATAACGTCGGAAAATAATTTCCTGGTATAATACATGTGTGAATATCAACGAAGCCCTACAACGATTCCTCGAATACCAAGAAATAGAAAAAGGACGGTCATTAAAAACCGTCCGTAATTATAATCAATATGTTTCAAAATATATTGAATTTTCTGGTATCAAAAATACTTCTGATATTAATGCCGAAAATATTCGTCAATTTCGCCTGCACCTCAACCGACAACCAGGAATGAAAATGAAAGGTCAATCAGGTGGAACGATGAAAAAACAAACACAGAACTATTATCTGATCGCACTGCGTATGTTTTTAAAATGGTGCATGAAACAAAACCTCAAGGTCTATTCACCAGATCATATAGAGCTCGCCAAAACTGAAGCACGTCACATAGATCATTTGGATATTGATGAGCTGAAACGTATGCTCGATGTTGCGAAAAAACATCCTCGAAATTATGCCATTATGCATATGTTATTTTCAACAGGATTACGTGTGTCTGAGCTTACCTCACTAAACCGTGATGTTGATTTGTCTAAAGAAGAAATGTCTATTCGTGGTAAAGGAGACAAAATTCGAATTGTCTTTTTAAGTCCAAATGCACGAACGTCTGTCCGTGAGTATCTGAATAACCGAACCGATATGGACGAAGCCTTGTTTATTCAAGAAGGGCCACGTGTCGTGAAACTAGAAGATCAAAATGTTTCATTGCGTCTGACACCACGTTCTGTGGAGCGTCTAGTGAAACAAATTGCAATCGAGGCAGGAATTGCTAAAAAGGTGACACCGCATACGATTAGACATTCCTTTGCAACAGATTTACTGAGAAACGGTGCAGATATTCGTAGTGTCCAAATCATGCTAGGGCACAGCAATATCGCCACAACGCAGATATATACGCATATTACCGATAAACAATTACGCGAAGTACACAAAAAGTTTCACGACAGTGATATCTAGATGAAACCGATTTACTCTGCATCCTCAATAATTCTCTAAAAATACAGTAAAAGACACAAAACAAATTATTTTGTGTCTTTTTAATGTTTTATATAAAATTTCTTGTTATTAAATATAATTAATAAACTGACACAAATTATTTTATTGCTATACTAGATATAGCTATGGAACATACTCCTGAAAAACAAAAACAATATTTCCAATTTGCCTATCAAACCGGAAGTGATATTTGGACCCATCTACCCTATCGCTACAAGGCAGAGCAAATGTTACCACCTATGGAACGTGATGCTTTAGTTTTAGATATTGGAGCGGGTCGTGGTTTATGGGCTGCAAAACTCGTTGGGCTGGGTTATCGTGTACTAGGGATTGATTATGTTCAAGCAATTGTCGAGAAGGTAAATATGCGTATCAAGGAAGACGGCTATACCGACCGCGCACGGTTTATTGTTGGGAATGCACTTGAAATCCCCTTTGTTGATAATGGATTTGATATGGTGACCGACATTGGAACCTTTCAACATTTGAAACACAAGGAATGGCCACAATATGTAACTGAAATGTACCGCGTTATCAAAAAGAATGGATATTTTCTCAAAGTATCATTATCACGACGTACTACACGATTCCTGGGTTGGGTACCTGGATCAACCACAAATGGAGATTTCACAAAATTTGGTGTTCACTATCATTTCTTTACAGAAGAAGAAATTCACAATACCTTTGGTGAACATTTCGATATTATTGATCAACAATTTGAAACCTATAATTCACAATCAGATCCGGACGATAATGTAACATTAGTTTTCACATTAATGCAAAAGAAAAACGCTTCGATTTAACGAAGTCGTTTTTTAAATTTTAGAATAAAAAGATTTTTTTTGTTTTTAAATTTCTAGCATATATTTCTCCATGATTATAAAACATATTTTCTTTTTTTTGTTTAAAAAGTTGTTGAGTTCCAAAAATAACAGAAGCTAATGGGTTAAGTTTTAATGTTTGTTGATCAATAACACGACCAGTATTATTACACACGGGCATTTTACCTGAGTTAAGTAATTTTAAACGATTTGTAGCTTTTTTATACTGATCTAGAGACATTTTTTTTGCCCTATCACTATCAGGTCGACCCTCATATTTTTTAAGTATTAATTCGGTTTCTGAGATTTTTTGGTTGATTACACTAACCAAACTTTTTAGTTCATTTTGATTACACATAAAAAAAATTATTAAGTTATTATTTATTTGTAATTTATAATACATAAATAAATATTTTTGTCAAAAAACCACTTCAAATGAAGTGGTTTTGGGTTAAATATTAAATTATCTAACCTGCAAAGCAGGTGGTTTTTTGCCCATTTCCTTTAACTGTCGATAATGCTCAGAAACAGCTTGCCAAAATGTATTGTACTCATTGTACGGCAAACTAAATTCTTTAGCAGTTTCTTTTACTATCTGTGCCAGTTTGTTGTAATGAATGTGGCTAATGTGCGAAAATAAATGATGCTCTACTTGTCGGTTCAATCCACCTGTATAAAACTCTACAAACTTACTTTTTGGAGAAAAGTTAGAGGTAGTAAACAGTTGATGAATTGCCCAGGTGTTTTTCATATTCACTTCGGTGTCTGGTTCAGGCATTTCAGTATTAGGCATAACATGTGCTAATTGAAAAATAACACTTAAAATAATCCCCGCTGTATAATGCATTAGCACAAATCCAATTAAAACTTCCCACCAAGCAAATCCAACATACAGCGGTAAGGCTACCCATATGCAATAGTAGACTATTTTACCTATTATAAGCTTAATCCATTGCGTTGCTGGATGTGGCATTTTACCATAAGCTAATTTACGTTTTAGATAGCGATATGTTTGCATAAAATCAGTAGTAATGGCCCAATTTACAGTGAGCAAACCATATAAGAAAAACGCATAATATTTTTGGTATTTATGAAAGCTGTACCATTTTGCATGCTTAGAAAATCTAATGATTCTACCAGCATCAATATCTTCATCATGTCCTTGTATGTTTGTGTAGGTATGGTGCAGTACGTTGTGTTGCACCTTCCAGTTGTAATCGTTACCAGCTAAAATGTAAATACTACTGCCCATTAATTTATTTACCCATTTTTTACTAGAAAACGAGCCGTGGTTTGCATCGTGCATTACATTCATACCAACACCAGCCATACCTATGCCGGTAATAACCATACACACAATTTGTAACCAGGTAGGCATATTAATAGACAGTAACAATATTAATGGTCCAAGTAATAACGTGAACATTAATACTGCTTTACTGTATAATTTCCAGTTTCCTGTGCGCTTTAAATTATTTTCTTTAAAATAATGGTTTATACGCTTATTGAGTGTTTTAAAAAAATTTGTAGGATCCTTGCGAGAAAATACAATTTGTTGTTTATTTTTCATAACTATGTAGTTTTTAAGATTTATATTTATCTTAATCCTAACTGTTTTTAATTAAAACGTCGATAATCTATTGTTGATAATATGTTAAATGATAATCTATAGATATATGAAAATTATCTCATGGAACGTCAACGGATTTCGCGCATGGAATCAAAAACCAGGAACACTTGAATTTTTTAATACAAATGAACAACCTGATATTTTTTGCTTACAAGAAACAAAAGCTCAACCAGATCAAATAGACACATCACTCTTTCCGGATTATCCGTATACCTTTTTACATAGTGCCGAGAAAAAGGGTTATTCCTCTACCGCAATTTTTTCAAAAAAAGAACCAATAAAAGTTTGGTATGGAATGAAGAACTCACCAATAGAAAACGAAGGACGCATCATCAATGCAGAATTTGAAAAATTTATTCTAGTGACGGTGTATACACCAAACGCAAAACCTGATTTAACACGCGTAGATTTGCGGCACCAACAATGGGACACAGCTTTTTTAAAGCATATGAAAAAATTAGAAAAGAAAAAACCAGTAATCGTCTGTGGTGATTTAAATGTTGCACATAAACCAATTGATCTTGCGCGACCTGATGCAAATAAAACAACGGTAACAAAACCTGGAAGCCCAGGATTCACCGACAAAGAACGAGCAGGAATACAAAATATTATCGATGCTGGATTTATTGATACCTTCCGAAAACACCATCCGGAAAAGATTCAATATTCATGGTGGTCATATCGTGCTGCTGCACGAGAGCGGAATGTTGGATGGAGAATTGATTATTTTTTAACATCACCAAAAATCAAAACCAAAGACGCAATCATTTATGACCACGTAACAGGTTCTGATCACTGCCCGGTTGGGATTATATTACAATAATCAGGGTCTTTGCTATACTGTTTACAGAAACAAAATGTGACTAGACAAATCACAGGTAATAAAAAAATGGTCTAAAAAAATAATATTAAGTTAAAATTTTTGAACAATGTTAAAAAAATTTTCTTTTTCGTATGTGCACTATGTTCTCTAGTTATATACGCCGTTGAATTACCTGATATCCATGACGAAATAATGGATTCTCAGGTAACTGTACCCAATAACACCCTTGATGTATTGAGTACAACAAATCTAAATTTCATAAATAATGTAGATGTACCCAAGGCACCTGATATATTTGTAAAAAATACAATGACACGTACAGATATTGCCAGCATTACATTAACTGCAGATTTGCCAAAACCACCTGATATTTTTACTTCAACATTTGAACATACCAAAACAGAGGATGAAGCAATGCATGCACAATATCCAAGTAGAAACATGGATGGTTTGCTACCTATTGACCCTGGCTGGCAAAAAAATAAATAAAGAAATCTAGTTATAGAATAATAGCAAGAGAAAAATCCGAGTATCTGATGCTCGGATTTTAAATTTAAATTGCTATATTAATATATATGAATAAAACAAAAACATTACATATTATTAGTATTGCGTTGGGATTATTAGGTATCGGAATGATCGTCGTTGGAATGAAAATGAATGTACTCGCTCCTGGAATGACTGGGGTTGGATTTCTATTGATTACCTGGGCATTACGAGTATTACGTTAAACGATCCTTGACTATTTTTTATTTAAAATAATGAATCTTTATTGAAAAATATATGGTAAGATTTGATATATGGAATTAATTATTTTTCGAATTATCAGCGTGGTTATTTTTGCCCTTGGATTCAGCATGATTATATTAGGTGAAAAGAAAAAAATACTTCCACCGACACTGACCGGTGTTGGATTTACCGTTATCGCTGGAGCATTATTTTTACTAACAATCTAACCTCGTAGAGGTTTTTATTTTGACAAAATTAGTTTTATTGTATTTAATATTAAGAGAAAAAACAAAATACAAATCACATGAAATATTTTAAAACAAAAATTATTATTTATTTTGATAATCCAAAATATTTTTCTGAGATCTTCAAAAAAAAATTTGGTATACATGTTTGTGAGACAACCAGTGGATATACTCGTGAAGAATTTCTTCATTTATTATCTCATCCCAAATTTACTAGAGCACATATATTATCTATTGCAACAGAGATTGGAATCCTAAACAAACGAGGTATAAAATTTCAAGGTGAAATCCTTAAAGATCAATTAATATTAATTTAAAACTGAAAACCATGCTTACAAGAACTGACCCAATAGCCCTAAAGGCCTACCAACTTGGACGTGACTGTACCTTGTTACATCAAC
>CALBVO010000063.1 GCA_937970115.1 Minisyncoccota bacterium
GGTAGAAGGGTACTATGATTACAATTGTAGTGACTTTGCAACTCAACCCGAGGCACAGGCGATCTATGAAAAATGTGGAACTGATGTGAATCGATTAGACGGAGACAAGGACGGAATTGTTTGTGAGGCATTGCCTCAGGGAGTTTAGGTAACAAAAAAGAAACAGAATATATCTGTTTCTTTTTTGTTTATAAAAAGCTCTGTTATTATTTTTGAGGCACCCTGACTCCTCGACAAGTCTTAGCCTCCTTACTTAGCTTGTGCAGTAAAACAAAAATCATAAACACTAGTATTCATGGTCGATATTTTATGTGCCCAAAGCGGAGCTCGTTCAGGAGTTCTTATTTCATAAATGAAATATAGACTCACGACCCTGACTCGCCGACAAGCACTCGCTATCGCTCGTCTTGTGTACCGGCTCCGTCTTTCTCGCACCTTTTGTGCTGCAAAACAAAAACCATAAATACTAACGCATCTATGGTTGATTTTTTTTGTGTGCCCAAAGCGGGGCTCGAACCCGCATGCTCTAAGAGCCATGACCCTCAATCATGTGTGTATACCAATTCCACCATCTGGGCAATGTAGTGATTTTATCATAAACAGATGAATTTTAAAGATACTTTGCTATACTAAAACTATGTTAAATATTTTTAAATATATGGATTACGCCATGAAGGCGAAACAGGGTTATAACGCACCTGATGAATTACTCGCTGAGACTTCGTTTGGGTTAATTGAAGGATTTTTTATTACCAGTTTTATTGTTTTAGGATTGATTTCTGGTGGTTTATTGTATGCTGGATTTAGCCTTGGATATTTATTATTAAAAATTTTCGGATTTCTTTTTTTAGCGGTTTTGATTATTGATATTTCAATTTACCGTATAGTAAAACGCGCGGTAAAGAATATTAGCAGAAAGGTCACCAAGAAGGTAGAAGAACAGATAAATAATTATAGAACTGTGGATGTTGACGCAACTGAGGTAGAATAGAATTTATTAGTTATTAATTAAAAGATAAACAAAACATATGAATAAAAAAATAGGATTAGTGTTACTCATTGCTGGGATTGTTATTGGAGTACATGCATTTAATAATCAAAAAAAAGGTGAGCAGGTAGTTATTCCAAGAAATGAATTACAAGAAAATATTAAATATACGGAAAACCTTGGTTTAAATCCAGGAGAATACACGGTTAACTCGACAACATCGATATTAAATTGGGAGGGGGCAACGCCTGTAAAAAAACATTACGGAACCGTTGATGTTCAATCAGGTAGTCTGACAGTAGGTGACGATATTATTTCTGGAATTATAGTTTTTGATATGACAAGTATCGCTTCAGAGGTAGGTGAATCATTAGATTCGCATTTAAAAGACCTAGATTTTTTTGATACCGATAATCACCCGCAATCGATATTGAATATTAGCGGATATATAAACGGTGAAATCCAGGGTGATCTAACAATCAAAGGAATCACGCAGCCAGTTTCATTGCCTGCAGAAATTACAACAACAGAATCTGACATGAATATTTCTGCGGAATTCTCATTAGATCGAACCTTATGGGAGGTGAATTATAATTCAGCTAGTGTCTTTGGTGATCTCGGTGATACATTCATCAATGACAGCATTGATTTTCGGGTGAATATTGTAGCTGATAAAAAATAATGCAGAACGAATCTACAAAATTCTATATTGTAGCTACACCGATAGGGAACCTCGAGGATATTACGCATCGAGCTCTACGGATTTTATCGGAGGTTGATACTATTTTATGTGAAGATACTCGTGTAACCAAGAAATTATTACAGCATTATAATATCGAGACCAGCACCGAGAGCTATCACGCTCAGGCAACAAACTCGAAAGAAGATTCAATCATTCGCCGTATTAATGATGGATTAATATTTGCACTGGTGTCTGATGCTGGAACCCCAACGATTTCTGATCCTGGCGTGCGGTTGGTTGGTCGAATTTGGGATGAATGCCCTGATGTAAAAATAGAATCAATCCCAGGTGCATCTGCATTAATAACAGGAATCACTACGACTGGTTTTGCTGGGAATCAATTTACTTTTTATGGATTTTTACCTCATAAAAAAGGTCGAAATAAAATTTTTGATGAGATATCCGAATCGTCACGTATGTCAGTTTTTTATGAATCACCTCATCGATTATTAAAAACCCTTTTAGAGTTACATAACAGATTCGGTGATAGTAGAAATATTGCTGTTGGCAGGGAATTAACCAAAATGTTTGAGGAAACCATTCGTGGAACTGCATCTGAGGTTTATCATTTCTTTGAAAAAAATCATGATCATGTGCGCGGAGAATGTGTTATTATAATCGACAAGTAAATTAAAAAACAAACAAGGTGAACCCTTGTTTGTTTTTTGATATACTACATTCATGAAAAAATATACGAATACTATTCTTATTACTACATTATTACTATTATTATTTCCTTTTCTAGGTTTGCCGGAGCTTTGGGAGAATCTATACGTAATAATTCTTGCGTTTCTTGCAGGAAGTTCAACATTATTACTACGACATAAATCGGGACTAATTACAGAGATTGATGAAGAAACTTCACTAAAAGAGTACGTAAAGGAGTTACAAGATCGTTTTAAAGATCAAGTTAAAGATGCAGAGCCTTATAAAAAAACTACACGTATTTCTGATGTTAGCGTTGATATTAATGATGAAAAAACATTCATACATCATAAATAAGTCTAGTTAAACCTAGAGAATCATACCTGTATACAAAAGGCATCATAAAGTAATTATATACCATGAACAATATTCAAAAAAAAAATATCTCATCAAAACATAATATTACTCTTGCGATAATCTCATTTCTTCTTGGGTTTTTTATATTTTATATTTTTAACACATACAAACAAAATAATACTGAATCAAAAGACCTGACGTTATTTTGGGATGTCTGGACCTTGTTAGAAGAAAAATACCCTTTTGAAGAGCCCTCAAATAAAGATAAAATTTATGGTGCTATTTCTGGACTTGTAGACTCCTATGATGATGATTATTCGTCTTTTTTCCCTCCCATTGAGAGTGAGTTTTTCAACCAAACAATATCTGGCGAATTTGGTGGTATTGGTGTCGAAATTGGTCAGCGTTCTGGATATCTGGTCGTAATTTCCCCCTTAAAAAATTCTCCAGGAGAAAAGGCTGGATTATTACCTGGTGATATTATAACCCACGTCGATAATGTCGAAATTGTGGGTATGACAACTGATGAGGCAATCGGTCTTATACGTGGCGATAAAGGTACTGACGTATCATTAACCATTCGACGTTTGGATGCGCAAGATCCTATAATTATTGTTGTTACACGAGATATCGTAGTTGTCCCTGTTATTGATACAGAAATAATAGAAGATAGCTTTATTATCTCATTATATAATTTCAATGAATTATCTGAAGAACCATTTAAACAAGCTCTTGAAGAGTTTATTCGCTCAGAAAAAAAACAATTATTACTAGACTTAAGAAATAATCCTGGTGGATATCTTACGTCAGCCATAGATATGGCAAGTTATTTTATTGATCAAGGTGAGATTGTTGTTATTGAGCAATTTGGTCTTGAGTCTCAAGATGAACATATTTTCAGAAGTGACGGGTACTCATTACTTGATAACTATGAATTTGATATGGTTGTTTTAGTGAATCAAGGGTCAGCATCGGCTTCTGAAATACTTGCAGGAGCATTAAGGGATTATGGTATTGCAACAATAGCAGGAGAGAGGACTTATGGAAAAGGTTCAGTTCAAGAATTAATCAATTTAGCTCAAAATACATCATTAAAAATAACGATTTCCCAATGGCTAACACCTAAAAGAAATCAAATATCTGAGGTAGGTATTCAGCCAGATCAGGTTATAAACGATGACCTAAATTCAACAGAAGACACACAATTACTTAATGCTATACAGCTATTTAATACAGAATAACACTATGAAAATAATTTTATTACAAAATATAAAAGGAAAAGGTAAAAAGGGTGACGTTATTAACGTACCGGATGGCTATGCTCAAAATGCCTTATTACCAAAGGGTCTTGCCAAAATCGCAACGTCTACTGAGTTAAATAAAATAAAATTAGCGGAGAAATCCTTGGAGCTTAAAAATCAAAAAGATATTGAGCATGCCCATAGAGTTTTAAGTATCGTAAATGGTAAAAATATTGTTATTAAGGAGAAATTAAATGAAAAAGGGTCTTTGTATCATGCAATTAGTTTAAAAGAAATTACTAAGGCTGTTCATGAGCAACTATCAGTAAGTACTCCAGATTCTATGTATTGTGAAAAATATGCACTAAAGGATTCAGGGAACTATATCATTGAGCTTGAATCTTATGGTAAAAAATCTGAATTTAATTTATCCATTGAATCAAAATAAAAACCATTGTGAGATGGTTTTTATTTATGTGTATATGACGTGGTCGTGACTACCTCAAGACCATATCCTTCAAGTCCTACATATTCAATATTTGGTGAATTGGTAATAAGATTCATTTTTCCAACATCAATATCTGCTAATATTTGTGATCCAAGACCAATATCCTTATATTCATTTTGAGAAAGAGGGAGGTGAGCTATCTTTTCTCTACTATTTGATTCCAATAATGATAGTCGCTCTAGGATACTTTGCGGTTTGTGATCTTGATTAATGAGAACCAGTACACCATGTTCATTTTGAGAAATAATATCAAAAATTTCCTCCAGATGATTATGATTAGAGTCCTGTAATAGGGAAGTGATGTCATTATATACCTTACTGACCTCAACACGTACCGGAACAACATCGTTTTTTGTCCATGTACCTTTAGAAATTACAATATGAACATTATCATCATTGGTCTGTGAATATGATCGCAATCGCATTTCTCCATATTTTGTTGTTAGTAGGAAATCTTGCTCTGCTTTAATAAGAGACTCAGCTTTGAGGCGATAGCTTACAAGATCTTCGATAGATATAATTTTAAGATCAAATTTCCGAGCAATTTCAACAAGCTGTGGTAATCGCGCCATGGTTCCGTCCTCGTTCAAAATTTCAACCAAAACTCCAGAAGGTGCAAATCCTGCCATAACAGCAAGGTCAAGAGATGCTTCGGTATGACCTGTACGACGTAGAACTCCTCCAGATTTGGCTATAAGAGGGAAGATATGACCTGGTCTGCCAAGGTCACTTGGTATCGTTTCAGGATTAATAAGTGCTTGAATGGTTTTTGTTCTGTCGTGTGCTGAGATTCCTGTAGTACAACCATGACCATTCAAATCAACAGAAACCGTAAAAGCCGTCTGATGGAGAACCGTATTATCTTCGACCATCATAGGGAGGTCTAAACGATCAGCAGTTTCCTGAGTTATTGAATTACAAATAAGACCACGACCATGGGTTGCCATAAAATTAATTATTTCTGGTGTGACAGCTTCTCCTGCGGCTATAAAATCACCTTCGTTTTCACGATCCTCGTCATCAACAACAATAATGATTTTACCTTGTTTAATATCTTCTATAGCTTCTTCTATGGTATTAAGTTTAATTTCTGGCTCACCTTGATTCATAAGATATACGATAGCACAGGGAAGAGACCTCACCAATATACTTAGGAGCTAATATCAGATATAATGTATGCATACACGATTTAATTAATATACAATTATGAACACAGATGAAAATTATATAGATCCATTTACTAGTGAAGAATCTGCAGGAGAAAAGAAAGAAGGTCACGAAGATGCAAATGTTTGCATCTCTTGTGAAGGGTAAATAAACTACCCCGGACTAAAGTCACGGGGTATTTGTTACTTCGATAATATTTCAGTGGTCTGTCTATTCCATTGTAAGATATAAGAAGCTCTATGTATAAATACACAGAGTGATACCTTGTATTTGATATTCTTGTAAG
>CALBVO010000064.1 GCA_937970115.1 Minisyncoccota bacterium
CCACTCTAGCCTATCGAAGTAACAACTACCCCGTGACTTTAGTCCGGGGTAGTTTATTAAAATCACGAATGCTGTTCTTCATTGCTTGGTGCCGAGGCGTGTCTCTATTGCCAAAGTATTCAAGAACTTTATCAATACTTACCCATTTCTCAAAAGTATCCGGTTCTAGTTCTGATACCCTTATGTCATTAGTCAATTTCACAACATAGCAATGCATCATTGATTTGAAGTCAGGATTGTTCTTTACATAGTATGGATATTGGTTTGGGAGTTTTTCCATAATCTCAAAACTATTGTACGGAGTTTCTTCTTTGAGTTCTCGTATACACGCTTCTTCAAGAGTTTCGCCTTCATCAACACCGCCACCTGGTAAATCATAATAATTATTTCTATCGTTTAAAAGTAGAACTTGGTTTTTATTATTTAGGAGAATTGTTTTTACCGTGATTCGCATTTTTTTATTGTATCAAAAAAAATAGGGATTCGCCTACCGCTCTGGCTCATATACGATTTCTACAAAACCTATTTAGAGCTCATTGCCTTAGGCACAACAGCTTCTACGTTAATTTCTCTGACGAGGAAATTAACGGCTTTCGCAGAAGCCTCTTTTCGAATCCCTCTCGACACTACAAAAAAATAAAAAAAGAAATGCGTTAGCATTTCTTTTTTATTTTTGTGCGCCGAGAGGGATTCGAACCCCCGTAGACGATTGTCGCAGGATTTACAGTCCCGTGCATTTGACCACTCTGCCACCGACGCAACTACGTTAATTAAATTAACACAAATGAGTATATCATAGAATTTCTTTTTGACTACTTATTCTCTATTGATCATTCCTTGTACCGATTATCTATGAGCGGTATAATTATGTGCATATGGAACGCCTTCAAATGATTAGATCACTCTTTTTTGTTTATATTGGTATTATTGTACTCTTTAATACAATTACTTTACCAGGTATGAATAATCCAATGTTCCAGTTTTGGGTCTCTATTCTGGTTATTATTTTTATTCTTTTGATGCTGGGATACATGTACTCAAAACGTAAGATTGTTTGGTGGAGTATGGTTATTTTTGCTGGTCTTGGAATTATTCGACCGATCATTGAGTTTTCGTTTGCGCAAACCTTTCCGAAAATTGCTAATACTATTTTTCCTGCATTTACACCTTTTTTTTCGGTTTTAGGCGTTATTACTATGATTGTTGCTTTTTATTTTTTATTAAATAAAAAAATATCAAAACATTTCTCTCAAAATTAATTATGAATTATTACAAAACAGAAACAACATATTTTCTTGTATTTATATTAATTGCAGTAACAAGTTTTGCAGCCATTCCATTTATGGTCGATAGTCTTAATAGCTATTCAGATTCCTATATTCGTTCTCAAATTAATAAAATACAGGCAGAAATGTTATTTATTGATATCAAAAAAGGTGAATATGATAAGCTTTGTTATACTGGTGAGACAGGGAATATTATTAGTGACTTAATAAATGAAAACAGTAAATATATATCGTGTCGTACCAATAAACCTAATCATTCAAAAGCAATTATTTGTGCCCAGTTGAAAGTAGGTTCTTATTATTGTGCGGATAGTATTGGTGTTACTTGTTACGTCTACAATGAACCCATTCATTCGTATAGTTGTAAAAATATATAATATAAATATTGATTTTTTTAAGGTAATACGGTAATGTAGTGTTCATTAACGATCTAACGTTTATAACAGATTTATGTCACAAGATAACCTAATTACTCTTTATTCAAAAGAAGCAAATGAACATGTTGTTACAAAACGCAACAAAAAGAAATTTGCTAATGCTGCAAAGCTATCACTTATTAAATTCAGTAAAAAACTGAAAAAACGAGTTTTGTTTACAGAGACAAAAAAAATGCACAAGAAAAAATAAAATATTTCTTTTCTTGTATAAGAAAAGGGAAGGTAACTTCCTTTTTCTTGGGGCCAATTTTGGCCATTTGGGCGATTAGTTAAATGGTATAATAGAGGTCTCCAAAACCTTAGTTGGGAGTTCGATTCTCTCATCGCCCGCGAAGATTCAAAAAAGAGCGAAAGCTCTTTTTTGAATATCTGAGGAATGTGATGAAATAATCGAAAAGAGGCTTCTGCGAAGCCGTTAATTTTTCTAAAGAAAAAATAACATAAATGCCGTCGTACCTAAGACGATGAGCTCTAAATAGATTTCCTGGAAATCATATGTGAGCCAAAGGGGTAGGCGATTATCTCATCGCCCGTAACATAAGAAACCGTAAGATATTTTATTATAATCCTGAAGCATAATACACAGAGAGAAAGCATATTTTTCTCTTTTTGTATTATCTCCGAGTGCTGTTAGTATAAAGAATGTAAATACACTGATCTTCTATATCGAAACAAAAAATCTATAAAGTAGATTTTTTGTTAATATCCCGATTGCTTTGCGTAGGGGATTCTTTTATTTAAAAACCTATTACCCGATTATTTCAGAGGAGAAAACAGTATTTATACTTTAGGTAATTATAGATTAAATAATTTCATGGAATCATTTTTTGGTATATATTTGCTATACTATTTTTATGAACTTTTATTATAAAAAACTTCAAGAGAAAAAAGAATGCCAGCACCATATTCCAAAAGAAAAAAAAGAATTAACGCGTAAGAAAAAAGCCTATGATGTCCAACACACGAAAAAGAATGCACAATTTGGAATGTTCTAGCTTCTTGATTTAATTGGTATACATGAGATTATATAAATATGAATTTTATCCAACAGAAATTAGCCGAACAACAAAATAAAACAAAGAATTTTAAGGTGATAAAAAAGCAATCTGGTAAATTAGCCAAACCCTCAAAAAATTTTAAACCTATGCGCGCTAAATAAAAACCATACGTGGTTTTTATTTTTTGGTATACTGTTGCTATGAATAAGGTATTAAAATATATATTAATGTTATTAGGAATATTCGTGCTGGCTGCTGTATTGGTATTCTTCTTAAAACCTGAATTATTCTCTACAGTGAAAAATGTACTCGATCCTAATTTTCGATTGGATAACGATGCGGAATTTCCTCTTTCTAATAATAATTTAATAGATAGAGATTCAGTAGAACCTGTTGTAGCTTTGTATCAAGACATTGTTCCAGAAGGCGCTGAGCCCGTGACCTTTAGAGGGGTGTTCCAGGAATATGGAACTGGTTGTTTTGCCGACGGGGAATGTTATGCAATTGTAGATGATAAACATATAACAACGATACTCGGCTGGACCCAGGAAGTAGTTGGTTCGTTTGAAAATCCTGATATTCCAATAGGTACTCAAGTCGAAGTTTACGCACTACCAACAGAATCTGGGAAATATACTCTCTATGGTTCACAAGATTTTTATATTAAAGAAATATAAGGTACTGCTTATTTAAAATAATATTACATCATTGTGATATATTTTTTATAT
>CALBVO010000065.1 GCA_937970115.1 Minisyncoccota bacterium
TCATAAATTAATAACGAATAGAAAGAAGACAACAGGGATTGCAAATGAACAAGAAAGAAGAAAACTCATCATAGAAACATCTAAAAATTCAAAAATAACCCCTCTTGGAGATAACATCACTATCAAAAATGGTACCCCTAAATATACAAATATTAAAAATAGCGTATTAGATGAGAGTTTTAAAAATAAATTGCTTACCTTAAACAGTAAACTAAAAGAAAAGGGTATTAATATTCGACTTACTGAAGTTTTTGGACCTACATTTACAGGTCATAGATCAAAGTGTCATTATGTAGGAACATGTGTTGATCTTGCAACAATCGATACGATTTACACAAAAAAAATCGTAAGTGAAATCATTCGAACAGCAATTGGTTTAAATCTGGTTCCACAATTCGAAACAGGTAACAGATCTGTAGATCCTTATAAATATTACCTAGAGGATGATATAGACAGGGCCTATTTGATTCTTCCAAAAATAACAGGGGATCATTTTTCAATTTACGACGCAAAATAAAAACAATCCATCGGTTATTTTCAATTAAACCTTTAGTTAAAATGGGCGGTCGCAAAGCGACCGCCCTTTTTTCCTATTGAACCTATAGATTTTTTCATTTAAAACGAGATTAAAAAATATTTCTTTTTAAAAAAGAAAAAGTATTTATACTCAAACAACACTCCATGATATACTAGAATCAACTTATGAATGCGAACGTACAAAAAATACTACTGATAGTTATAGCCCTCATTCTCATTGGTGCCGGAGTATGGTTTTATTTCTTTTTAAACCAAGAAACCCAAGAAACGGTAACCGAAACCGCGCAAAACCTTTTTCCTTTTGGGGAAATAACTAATAATGGCCAAAGCCAACGTAGTAATTCCCAAGAAACTATCGGCGAGGAAAATAATAATTCCCAAGAAACTCAAGAAACTAAACCTATTACAGAACCAGAATCAGAAGGTCCACGATTACGAAAAATAAGCAATTTCCCAACAGGTGGTTTTACGCCGATTGTTAGATTAACACAAGAAGAAGTAAATGATATTGCAATTGACGCAGAAGGTAATACTACAGAAATTTTGCGAACCATTGAGGTCGAAAATCAATACGTACGATATAGCAGTATTGAGAACGGAACTATTTTTGAATCACAGGTAACACCCAGCAACATAATTGAGGAACTCTTGGTAGATAATTTTATCCCTAATGCTGAATACGCTTATTTTAATGATCTTGGGAATCGTGTGGCGTTTCAATATTGGAATCCTAATAGCAATGTTCCAGAAACATATCTAGGTAACATCGAAAAAATTGAATTCTCAATTGATCCATGCCCATTTAATTTTACACCGATCGCTCTTGGCGATGATACGATTGATGTTATTGGTATTCATGAATTTTTGAATCGAAACCCTCAAACACGTATTGCACGTGCCGGAGTAAATTCACCAGGAAATGAAAGCTCTCTCGTATCTGAATCAACCCTCACGGCAATTAAAAATTTCCAAAGTCTCTATCAAATCGATATCGATGGGAAAATTGGCCCAGCAACAAAAACAAAAATGCAAGAAGTTTGTGCAGATCAACAAGAAAAAATCGCACGTACTGCCTTTGATAAACTAGAGAGAAAGCATACGCTCTCTGGATTCTTCTTACCTCAAAATATTACATCAATAAGTATGAATCCTCCTGGGAATAAACTTTTTTATATTCAAGAAGATGCTATTGGGGTTATTGGTGTAGTACATGATCTTTTAACGGAACAAAAAGAAACAATTTTTGAATCAACATTTACAGAATGGATAAGCAACTGGGACAACCCTGATGCAATAGAACTAACCACAAAACCCAGCTATGCAGCCAAAGGTTTTAGTTATAATCTAAATCCGGACACGGAACGATATTTTAAATCATTCAAAGAAAAAAACGGACTTACCGTTAAACCCAGCCCAAATGGTAAATATATTTTCAGACATGAAGCTGGTGTTAATGGTCCAAAAATGTCAATTTTTAATACAAGAACAAAACAAAATAGACCTTTAAGTATTCAAACTCATACTGATAAATGCGTCTGGAGTGATAATAGTAAATATGTTTATTGCGGTATACCAAATGCATTAGCATACGGTAATGAATATCCGGATATCTGGTATCAAGGCCTGGAACAACACACCGACAGTTTATGGAGAATTAACCCAGAAACGCTTAAAGAAGAAATTATTTCTGATATACAAGGAGAATATAATGAATCACTGGATATTGAAACCATAGATATTGATGATAAGTCGGAATATCTCTATTTCATAGACAAAACAACAGAAGAATTATGGAGTTATCGACTCGTAGATTTTTAAAACATCTCCACCTAGAGATGTTTTAAAATAAACTACTACCGGCCAAAGACCGGTAGTTTTTTGTACACTTGAAATACATAATAAACTACAACCAGGTCACAAAAATCAAAACAAAAGAGCAGTTCACCTAAGAGCAAAGCCCGTCTCCAAGGATTAAATATAAAATAAAAATGACCAAATCTCACGATTGTAAGGTTTGTTCATTTTATATTTCTGGTTAGTCTAGTATAATACTATTATGTCATTAATTTCAGATTTATTGGGAAAAAAAGAAAAGGAAACAAAAATCAAAAAAACAGCCGTACCTGTTCTTCCTGGTGAGATTTATAAAACAGCAAAACTACAATTGCAGGATATTCTCGCTCCAGCGGCACTAGAAGTCAGCTCTAAATCAATTAAAATTGCTGGTAAAACATCACGTACGTTTTTTGTGATGTCATATCCACGTTTTCTTACTGATGGATGGTTAGCACCTATTGTAAATCTGGATAAGGTATTTGATATTGGAATTCATGTACACCCAATTCCAACTGAAAAAATTCTCTCAGAATTCAAGAAAAAAGTAGCTGAGGTTCAATCTCAAATTAACATCAGAGAATCTAAAGGATTAGTACGCGATCCAATTTTAGATACGGCCTACAGAGACCTCGAACAATTACGTGATTCATTACAACAAGCTCAGGAAAAAATCTTTTCTGTAGGATTATACATAACCATCTATGCAGATAGCGAAGAAGAACTCTTTAAAACTGAAAATGAGATTCGATCACTTTTGGAATCAAAATTAATTTATTTGAAACCAGCGCTCTTCCAACAAATGGAAGGATTCTTGTCAGTTGCACCTATTGGAGAAGATAAACTCCAGGTTCATACAAAACTCAACACAGGACCTGTTTCATCATTTTTCCCATTTATTTCATCAGAACTTACTGATAACAAGGGAATCCTATATGGTATTAATCGACATAATTCTGGATTGGTAATTTTTGATCGTTATTCATTACCAAACTATAATTCAGTAACCTTTGCGACCTCTGGTGCAGGGAAATCATACGCAACAAAACTTGAAATTCTGCGAACCATGATGTTTGATACCGAAGTGATCGTTATTGATCCTGAGCGTGAATACGAGTACCTTGCAGAGGCTGTAGGAGGACGATACTTTAATATCTCACTCTCTTCTGAACACCATATTAACCCTTTTGATGTACCAAAAGCACTTGACGATGAAGATCCAGCTGATGTTCTTCGGACACATACGATTCATCTTGTTGGATTATTTAGGATTATGTTAGGTGGGCTCACACCCGAAGAAGATTCAACAATTGATCGAGCCATCACAGAAACCTACGCACTGAAAGACATTACACCAAATTCTAATTACCAAAACATCGAACCACCACTCATGTCAGATTTTGAAATGGTGCTCTCGTCAATGGAGGGAAGCGAGTCACTCCTCACACGGCTTACCAAATATACACGCGGAACTTGGTCAGGATTTATTAACAAGCCATCAAACGTAGATATTAATAAGAAACTCGTTGTCTTCTCGATTCGAGATATGGAGGATGAATTGAAACCAGCAGCAATGTACATCAT
>CALBVO010000066.1 GCA_937970115.1 Minisyncoccota bacterium
ATCAGCGACTCCAGCCATCATCTTCATTGATAAGGTATTTAAGCTATCAAACATATGATATCTATATTTAAACTCATGATTATTTAATGTTGCATCGGTAAGTTTTTTCATTTGATCAAAATTCTTTTTACCCACTTGATGAATTACCTGATAACTTTTAAGTAAGTCAGGTAAAGCCTCCTCGATAGCAAGATTAATAAATTCTGCACCTAAAGATCCTCCTAGAATCCAGATCGTTGGCGTTTCTTTTTCAAGGTTTAAAAATTCATATGCCCCTTCGCTCGTTGGCTCAAGTAGATCATGCCGAATAGGTTGACCCGTATGAACAATTTTATTTACTGGGAAATAATCGATATCTTGTTTATATGAAACTGCCACTGCATGTGCAAATTTTCCTGGCCATCTATTAACGCGACCAGGATAAGAATCAGATTCATGTACAACAACAGGTATGCGTAGCAATCGAGCCGCAAACACCGTTGGAAATGCTGCGTACCCACCTTTTGAAAAAACAACATCCGGAAAAATTGAAAATACTGTAAAAAAACCTTGAATAAGTCCAACTCCCATTTTAAAAAAATCTGATATTGATCTAAAAGAGGGTTTTAGACGTAATTTACCTGCTGTGACTTGTTTATAGGTAATACCATTTTCATATAGTAATTTTTCATTATAAGGTGTGTCTGAAAGATAATAAAGATTTGCATCTGCGAGATTCTCATCGTCAATAATTCGATTAAGCTCTTCAGCTACCGCAATAAGAGGATAGAAATGCCCTCCTGTTCCTCCGCCTGTAAGAATAATTTTCATATAATGTATTGTATCATACTTGTATTTCTTATAAGAATATTTTAATGAGGTTATCTTTTTTAAACTGCACGTATAAATCCTTGCTAGCAAAATGCAAATATAAAAAATATCAGTAACAACTGATATTTTTTATATTTGCTTACGTTTTTTAATAGCTGGTTTTTTTGTATAACGTGAAATATTTAAAACAATACCTAGTTGTGCAAGGGTTACAATAAGTGCGGTCCCACCATTGCTCATGAAGATGAGCGGAAGCCCTGATAGTGGTACTAATCCAGATATGGCCGCAATATTAAAAAATACTTGAACAACAATTAACAGAATAATACCAACAACCAGGTTTTGAGCAAAAATTGAAGGTGCATAGCGTGCGATTCTAAATCCAAAGAATGCAAATAATCCATATAATATAATCAAGAGAACACCACCAATAAATCCATATTCTTCTGCGAAAATTGCAAAAATTGAGTCACTATTTGATTCAGGTAAATATGGGCCAAATTTATGGACACTCTGACCCAAACCTCGACCGTAGAGTTTTCCTGACCCTATGGCAATTCGCGATTGCCTAATTTGATATGAAGATCCGTAAGGGTCTTTATTAGGATCTGCAAATGTCTTAAGACGATCTATGATGTAGGGATTCATTGCAACATATGTACCTATAAATATAGATCCGATAGCTATAGTTGCAAAAATATGTTTCCACGGTGCACCTCGAAGCCAGTAAAGTATAAAACTTACAATCCCAATCAGTGCAATGGTTCCTGAATCAGGTTGCTTAATAAGGGTTGCAAGTGCAATACCGAGGAAACCAAAAAAGGCTAACAGTCCATATTTCCAATGAGTAATTTTTTTTTGAAATTGTGCAAACCATGCTGAAAAAAATACAATAACAGCAAATTTTAAAAGTTCTGCTGGTTGAAAGGAGATAAAACCAAGGGAGATCCATCGCCGTGCTCCTCCATGACTAAAACCTAATGGTGAAAATACGAGCAAGGTAATAATAATACCAGCAGTAAAGATATATGGTGCGAATTTTTTCCAAATAGAAAAATGTATGCGCGAGATAATAAACATGGCACTGAGGCCTCCAAAAACACCTAACCCTAAATGTCTAACCATCATTGCATAAAATTGTGTCTTACTCTCGGTATAAACACCGAGAGATGTTGAAATAAAGGTAGTTAAACCAATCGTTAGTAATATTACTATGATCCAGAGAAAATTTTTATCAAGAGCATGTTTTTTAATTTTTTGTTTCATAATATATTATGCGATAATAACAAGAATAATTCCTGAAGCTGAGCATATTACTGAAAATATCCAGTAACGCATGGTTATTTTTGCTCGACTCCAACCAATAGCCTCCAAATGATGATGTAATGGTGCAACCTTAAGTATTTTCTTATTAAAAAAACGACGTGAAATAATTTGCCCAAAAGACGAGGCCGAAGTAATAACCAGAGGGAGACCAATAATGATAAATTCAATAACTGTATCAGTAAGAAAAATAATAACCGCCAAAGAAAGTGTTAACCCAATCATACCAGACTCCCCTAGATAAAATCGTGCAGGAGGTATATTAAACCAAAGAAACGCCATAAGTGCCCCCATAATAACAAAGGAGAAAGTAGCAATATCAAACTGAGATTGAATAATTCCAATAAATCCATAGCTTGCAAAAATACTGACTAATACCCCTGCTGCTAAACCGTCAATGCCATCGATAACACTACTTGAAAAGAGAGCTAATACAACAAATATAATAAATAAAATAGCACTATATCCTAAAAACAACTCCGTTTCTGTGAAAGGAATATTAATGGCATCATACCCTAAACGGTAATAGAACCAAAGCCCCTCTATTGCACCGAGAAACAGCACAAAAGCTATACGAATCCTACGTGGAATACCAATGGCGAGTTGCTGTACTGAACCAAATATCTGCAAGAAATCATCAATGAGACCCAACCCTGCCCCAAGAAGAAGTGATAAAAAAGGAATAAGCGTCTGATTGCGACTAATAAACTCAATATTTTCAAAATTTCCCCTACCTAAAATACGTGACGCAATCAGAGATAATAATACCGTAAGAACCACTGAGATCCATACAATAATACCACCTACACGTGGTGTTTTTGTTTCTTCAGAGTTATAAATCTTTTCAAAATCTTGCCCCATACCTACACCCTGTTTTGAAATATTTGATACATCAATACGTGAGCTACGTTTCCATAATTTATATTTATAGAAAAAATGACTCGCTATTGGAGAAAGAGAGATTCCGATAATAAAAGCAGTAACTGTCGGTAATAAAATTTTAAATAAAATTAGATTCTCTATCATAATATTTAGTCTTTTGAATCATTTACAATAATAGGTTCTTTGACGATCGCTTCTTGTTCCTTAAGGTAGTCAGTCTCAAGAATATTTAATTTTTCATATAATTGTTCTCGTCCAGGTAAATCAGTATTTTTTTCAATACCAAGGAATGATAATAAATCATGAGTAATAACGTAAAAAGGTGATCGTTTATCTAGGATATTTTGTTTTTTTGTAATAAGACCTCTGATCAGGAGATTTCGTAGAATAAATACTGAATTAACTCCACGAATATAATCAATTTCGGATTTTGTAATTCGATCCTTGTAGGCAATAATAGCAAGTGTTTCTAGGGCCTGTTTACTAAGCTCACGTTCTTCTTTATTTTTTGTAAATTCCTGAATGAATTCTCGTGCAACAGGCGAAGTCATAAGTGAGACTTCATCATCTGAAATAACCAAGGTAATACCCCGGTTCTTGTAGAAATCTGACATTGCATAAATTTCTTGACGTATATCAGACTCTTCAAGTTTAAGTTGTTTTGCAAGCCACGTATATTTAAGAGGTTCATTTTTATAAAACAATAATGCCTCTATTTTTTGTTGTACTATATTCATAAATTCTCAATTTCTATATTACTAAAATTCTTTTTTTGTAAGACACTTAAGGCACCATTTTTAACTAATTCAAGCATTGCAAGAAATCCTACGACCTTATATACCTTAACTTCCCTTGTCTCTTTTCTCCCATTAGTATGACTACCTATAAAACTATGGAAATCAGTCTTTATTGCTTTTTCCAACCGCTCTGTAAGTGAATCCATCATTTCTTCAATATGCACAGCTATACGTACCGAAGCTTCTTTCTTTGTTGGTTTTTTTTCAGGTAATTGATTAAATACTGACAATAAAGAATCGCGTAAGTTGGTACCTGTAATATCACTATGAGGAGTAAATGAGATTGATTTTTTACGTGTTTTTCCATAGAAGAAATACGGAGTAGCACTCATTGCTTCTTTTAAATATTGGCCCACCTTTTGATACTCTTGAAAAATTAAAATCCTCTTTTTTAATGACTCTATGTCATCTTCTTCTTCATGAGTTAATTCCAAGATAGGTAAAATAGATTTCGATTTAATAAGCGTAAGTGTTGATGCAATATAAATAAAATGAGTTTTATTTGAAAGCGATTCATCATCAAGACTTGCCACGAATCGTATATAATCATCAGTAATATCAGCCAGCGAGATATCATTCACAGGTAATTTACGTTTTTCAATCATCTGTAACAAAGCGTCAATCGGCCCTTCGAAGTTTTCAATTGTTACCGTAAAACCTGACATATAAAACTATTGTATCAATTCTTATACCAAAAGAGAAATTTGACCACTTATAAAAAATCCTGTACGTTTGAATATATGAAAGAAATTTCACTACAAACAACATATCGATGGTTTTCGCATTCATTTTCCACAAACAGGAAGATTTGTTTTTGTAGTGAATGTAGCTAGTCTGATACATATCAGATACCGTTCTATTCTTGATAAAAACCAGTCTTTCTGTAGGAAAGACTGGTTTTAAATTTGTTCTTTAAATAATTAAATACAATCATTATGACAACAAAAAAAGTAAACAATGTGAGAATTTCTGTATCGCATAATGCTTACAAAGCAAAACATACTCGAACAGGAAATCATCATTTAACCACTAACAAAACAAATAAATTTCACAACTAAATCTTAAACTATGGCAATTACAGACACAAAAATTACCATTCAAAAAACTGGCACAGAATTTCAGAGTACACCT
>CALBVO010000067.1 GCA_937970115.1 Minisyncoccota bacterium
TCTGCGGTACTTCACAGGACAGACTAAGTGATATACCAGTTCACTAGCACTATGTGACTTATTGATACTTGGTGTCATATGTACCTAGTGTAACAGATATACCCCAGCCTGAAGGCTGGGGTATTTTCTTTGAAATAAAAACCAATATTATTATTGGTTTTTCTTCCAAGGTGCACCTTTGTAAAACGGCATATACATATCCTGGTCGGGATGAAGTTCAAAATCATTCCGTGTATATTCTGTTCCAAATTCAATACGCGGAACGTCTGTAATCATTGCTATTGGAATTGATTCTGTTCCCTCGCCCATAACTAATACCGCAGCGGCAGCCAGACTATCAGGATAATTAGACTGGGAAACATTCATCCTACGATTATATAAATCATTACCACCTCGATAATTATAGAAAGGATTAAATCCATAATACGCTAATGAATACCCAACAACCCCTCCTCGCAATAATGTCGAGCGTGAATCGGTAATAATAATACCAAGGTCAGATAATCCATATTTTTCACATACCCATGTATGAATTTGCCTGGCGGTTGCGTATGAATCTGCCGGTAATAGTGCATAATAATCACCCGTGTTTGAGGCATCGATTCCAGCACTAGGCATGATCATATTATTTTTATACGTATGCATCAAATATCCTCCCTGCACAAAAGACCGTTCCAGAAACATCTCGGACTCTCGTTTAATCAATTCGTCTTTTTCAATATCAGTTTTCAAAACGACATTACCCTCGCACAAAGAAATTATTTTCGAAGAAATAACAATGATTGTTTTCTCATGAATAGTATCAGGTAAATTTTTCAAAACGTCTTTGAATATATCATCATTCACCTCGATTCTCTCTGTTGTTACAGCTTCTATTTTCATGAAATTACTATAGCAAAAAAGAGACTTTTATGTACAATATTTGAGTATTTTAAATAAGCTTAAATATGTCTAAAAACACAAAGAAAAAATATATTCTCTATGTTGGTTCTGTTAATGCATGGCGCGAAAACTTAGAAGAACATATCCAAAGGAAAAACCTTCCTTGGCAAATTATTTCATTCATTGAAAGAAAAAAGAATATGGTTCTTGATCCTGAAACTAAGTATTTCAAACAAATTGCTATAGATTTTAATAATAAAAAAGACATTGAAAAATCAATTACAGATCTCGGTCCAAATTTAATAGCAGCGGTTAATCGAGGAGAGAGAAATATTCCCTTATTTCAAAAAATTATTCCCTACTTACCAAAGAATATATTAGTTCCAAGTATAGATGCGCTTACAAAAGCTACGGAAAAAACTGCAATGCGAAAAGCATTTTGGAAATATGATAAATCAATTACTCCAAAATTTGAAATTGTTACAGAAATTTCAGATAAAGAAATAATTCGTATTAACAAACGTCTCGATTTTCCTGTAATTGTAAAACCTTCTGGTCTTGCACAAGCAATCCTCGTCCAAGCAGCACATTATCCTGCTGAACTGAAGGAGATTTTATTACGCATACAAAAACAGATGAGAAAATCATATAAGGATATGGAAGGTCGCGGTAATCCAACCATATTAATCGAAGAAATCATAGATGGTGATCAATATTCTGTTGAAGCATTTGTTGATGACATTGGGAATGTTTCTTTTTGTCCATTTATAAAATATACAACAAGCGCACAAAAGGGTTTTGATGATTTCTTTAGTTATGAACAAACAATACCTGCCACAATATCAAAAGAATCAGCACAAAGAGCAAAAGCGGTTTCAATAAAAGGTCTTAATGCTCTTGGTTTACGAAATTCAATAGCACATATTGAACTCATTCGAAAAGAGGGAGAGTGGAAAATTATTGAAATTGGTGCACGCATGGGTGGTTTTAGATCAATGATGTATAAAAAATCATTTGGCATTAATCTTGATATCCAAGACATTAAAATCCATCTCGGTAGACCAATAAAGATCCCTCGAAAGAAAAAAGGTTATACAACAGTAATAAAATTCTTTGCAAAAAAAGAAGGAGTTATTACCAAAATCACAGGTATCAAGAAGGCTGAATCATTACCAAGCTTTGTAAAAACAGTACAAAATCTAAAAAAAGGAGATGTTGCTCGTTTTGCAAAAAACGGTGGAAAGTACGTATTCCACACAACCCTATTTAACGAAAATAAAGCTCAGTTTATAGAAGATAAACGAAAACTGGAAAAAATGGTACATATTGAGACAACAAAAGTTCGTAAGAAAAAATAACCTTATCAGGTTATTTTTTAATAATTTTAGAATAAAATGAAATTCTAGGAGTTAAGAAATAATTTTTGATAGATAGTTAGCCTACCTTGAAAATAATTACTTAGAAAACGACAATGAAGTTCGATCATTCTAGAATTATTATAATTCTATTCGTGGGAAGAGTGGTGCATCTGGAATCTTAACGTCAGTCAAACATTCCTTAATTTTCGCAGCGGTTTCAGGCATCACTGGGTACAAACTAATCGCCAAACGCGACAATTCACCGGCTAAATAATGAAGATCCTTATGAGCAGCTTGCTCGTCAGTTTTAATTTTCTTGAATGGCGCATGTTCAGTAATAAATTGATCCATATCACCAATAAGTCGCCAAATTTCATTCATCACCGTATTTAAATCAAATTCATCAAAATGTTTCGTATGAAATGAAAGTACAGGTTCATGCTCAAAATTAATATCAGAAATATCAACATCGTAACTCGTGATCATTTTCATCAATCGTTGTGTCAGGTTTCCAATACCGTTTACTAGATTGGCCGTATAGGCTTCGTGGAATTTTTCCATGGTCATATCTGAATCCTCGAATGAATTCATGTGACGCAGGAGATAATACCGCAATGCTTCTGCACCATATTTTTCTACAATACCGTAAGGATTAATGACATTACCGATTGATTTGGACATTTTTTGCCCTTCTGAATTAATGAACCCATTAATGACTACGTGTTTGGTATTTGGTAGACCAGCCGCATACAGCATCGCTTGCCACATGGCTGATTGTTGACGCAGATTATCCTTACCAGCATATTGAATAGGCAAACCTTCTGACCAAAATGACTCAAAAGTATCCAGATTATTTGGCCAACCAAGTGTTGAAATATAATTTACCAAAGCGTCAAACCATACATACATAACATGTTCATCATCACCTGGTACGGGAATTCCCCATAACATTTTTGATTTTAATCGCGAGATTGAAAAGTCCTGTAAACCATTATCAACAAACGATTTAATCTCATTAAACCGAAAATCAGGTATCACAAAGGTTGGGTTATCTGCATAGAATTTTTTCAAAAAATCTTCACAGGCTGAAAATTTAAAAAAATAATTTTCTTCATCAATCAATTCAAGATCTTGGGTCGTATGAATGTCACAATGGCCATCAACAAGATCTGAATCTGTTTTTTCAAGCTCACAACCGACACAATATTTTGTCTGATAGTTTTTTTTGTAAATATAGCCATTTTCATTACAACGCTTCCAAAATTCCTGAGCTGCAGCAACATGATCTGGATCAGTAGTTCGTACAAAATGGACATCTTCTGAAATATTTAATAATGAAATCAGGCCTTTGAATTTTTCTGCAAAAGGATCGACATATACTTGGGGGTCAAGATTTGCCTCTTCTGCCTTTTGAAGGACCTTTGTTCCATGTTCGTCAGTACCTGTATTAAAAAATACGTCATATCCTTGCAGTTTTTTAAATCGAGCAATGGCATCAGCCCGAATAATCTCCATTGCAAAACCAACATGTGGTTCTGCATTCACATATGGAAGTGTGGTTGTAATATATTGTTTTGCTTTCATAATATTAATCCTGTGAATTGTTAATAGTATTATTAATAACAATAGTCACGTCTTCGGTAACATCTTGATGATCAATCAATGGCGGGCGTTGTGCTGATTTATGTTTTTCAGATTCTGCAATAATTTCCATAACAAATAATGCTAATGGCATTGCTAATAAAAGACCATACAGTCCAAATAATTTTGCTCCAATAATAATTGAAATAATAACAACTAATGATGGTACACCTGTGAGTTTTTTTACAATCAATGGTTGCAATCCAAGATCAAGAACCTGTTGTAGACCAAAATATCCTACGGCAATTAAGACCGCTGTTACGATACCTCCATGTCCAAATCCAATAACCATCGCAGGAATCAAAGCCAAGAAAATTCCATAAGGAACCAAACCAAATACTCCTGCTAATAAAGCCAACAAGAATGCATATGGAATACCAGCAAAAGCCAGTCCAGCATAGGTAATAACGGTTAATATCAAGGCAATAATCAGTTGTCCTCTAAACCATGACCCCACCTTTAGCTGAATGCGATGCCACATCGACACAACCATTTCTTCGTATTTCAATGGCGTAAAAATACGCAACATATTATCAATACCATTATGATTAATACTCAAATAAAATGATACAACAAAAATAATAATTACATTAAAGACTCCACCAAAGAACCCAAGCACGCGTCCAAAAAATTCTTCTCGAACAGCTGGATCTTTAATCATTGCAAGTGCTTCATTCTGATCACTAAATTGAGTTAGGAGCGTATTGCTTTCTATAAATGTTTGTATTTCAGGATACACTTGCGCTAGTGATAGAATTTCACGTCCTAAAATAGGAACAACAAATATCAGCACAACTCCGAGAACTAAAATAGCAATCAAATAAAATAAAATGACTGAGGTGAGTCGAGGGATTTTATATTTTGCACCTCGCACCACAAAATCTTCAATAAAAGTTGAAACAATCAGCGCCGCACCCAAGACCAAAAGGAAGCTTCCAATAGTCCATAATGCATAAATTAATAATCCGATCAAAGCAACCTCAAAAAGATTGTGTTTATCGAAATGTATACGTACATCTTTCATATCTCTATGGTACCACAAGAGACCAAAATAACGAGATTTAAAAAACACCTCATCCAAAATATATGGATAAGGTGTAGTAAAAATAATACTGGTGAACATTTGAAACTCATATAACTGTTATTGGTCAATTTCGTAGCTGTTTACTAATTAACTATATGAAGCGATAAAAATATTATGGTAATAGAATTTTTTCTTTCTTCTTCCGATAATATGTAATTGTTTTTAACCTCTTGTTTTAAATTCTAGTTAGTATACTTCGCTCTTTCTTGGTAATAACCTGAAGATCAAATTCAACAACAGGTTCCTCAATCAAAATAAGGAGTCAACCTCAAAGTATAATATAAATATTTTCTTCATCATGATAATATAATTATATGCAATTTATTGAATTACTTACAATGCTAGTGGCAATCATATTTGCTTCAAAAATAATCGCAAAAATTACAGGAACCGTTGATATTTTATGGTATATTTTGCTCGGTATGGTTGGAACCCAATATGTCTTTCATATTGACGCTCTTCAACTAGAAAACTGGGCAACCCTCGGGGTAATTTTTATTATGTTTTATGCTGGTTGGCGTGAAGATCTACTCAGTTTCATGAGTGGTATCTGGAAACATAAATGGATTGCACTCACCGGTGCGATTGGACCTTTTATCGGTG
>CALBVO010000068.1 GCA_937970115.1 Minisyncoccota bacterium
GAACAAGGGTTTACCACTGTTTTCATCAATGCAATCGATTATGTCATCACGGATTTGATACAACAATCCCAATTCCATAAAAATTGGAGTAATTATATTAATAATCTCAGAATCATGATTCTCATTCAACATACATCCCAATCGAGCAGGGCTGATAAATGTATACCATGCGGTTTTTAATTCATGTCGAGCTAATACTTCTGTTGTATCGGTTGTCCCCAGTTCCTGGTTCATACCAAATGAATCCAGATATTGGCCACGAGTCGTACGTTGAATCATGGTGGTAAATTCATTAAAAATTGGATCTGGTAATCGCGCGGCATATTTAATGCTGGCGGTTAAAAATACATCACCTAATAATAGAGCAATGTCAGTTCCCAGATGTTGATTGTGATCTATAAATTGTTCTGTTGCTGTATGAATAGTTGGAACACCTCGACGAATTTTAGACTCATCCATAATGTCATCATGAATGAGTGCCGCCAGGTGAAATAATTCTGATGCAATACATGTATTCATAACATGAGAATCATCCATGTCTTTGTCAGCAAATAGCGAGATTAAAAAAGGGCGGATTCTTTTTCCTCCTTTGATATAGTTCATGACTATTTCTTTTAATGGCTCATCTAATGGCGTCGATGTTGGGTGAAAATCACGCTGTTCTTTGAGAATGGATTTTACCTCATATTCAAAATTAACATTAAAATGGTTTTTAAATTGTTGTATTCGTTCTTTAATCGGCATGTGATACAGTAGTTTATTATATGAGTGATTATAGCACGTACTTGAAAACTGAATACCAAAATGACCTTAATTACTGTAAACAGTTTATTTTTTCTTTTGGTTCTAATTATTCATTAGGAACTCGATTATTTAATCGACATGTCCGTGAGGCAACCATTATTTTCTATGCTTTTGTTCGCTATGCTGACGAGATTGTTGATAATCCAGATCAAACGATGAACGGGCAAACCCATGAAACATTAGATGAATTTATTGTCGAATGGGAGGACGTGGTAAAAAACGGACCAAATAAAAATACCCATTCAACAATGCGGGGGAATTATTGGTTGTTTACGCAATACGATATTCCTTTTGATTATAGTTTTGATTTTTTGGCGGCTATGAAACAAGACCTGGCAAAATCTCGGTATAAAAATTACGCCGAGCTACAGCAGTACATGTGGGGATCTGCCGCAATCGTTGGGCATGTTATGACATTCATTATTGGTTATACGAACAAAATCGCCTTTGATCATGCTCGCGCATTGGGCGAGGCGATGCAATTGACAAATTTCCTGCGTGATATTAACGAGGATTATCAGGAGCGTGATCGTATCTATATGCCGCAGGATCATATGGCGACCTTTGCGGTAGATAATGGCATGATTGCTGGTCAAACAATGACACCGCAATTACATAATTTCCTGAAACATTATGTCGAAAAGACCGAGAAATTATTCACGCAGGGAATAGATGGATTACATTATTTGAAATCAGGAAAATTCTCAATCCTATTGGCCAGCCGTATGTACCGGGAAAATATTAGAATTTTGAAAAAACGAGATTATGATATTTTTGCGTCAAAAATCAGACTGACAAATATTTACAAGATTTGGATATTACTCTCAACAATTACTATCTATCCATTTTGGTTATTGAAAAAGAATTCTGAATAATATGAATTTTTTTAATGTAAATATAGGTTATATATATTTCACAGCTCTATTGTTAATAAATATATTTTCATTCTTTATAATGCATAGAGACAAGGTTAATTCAGTGAACAGAAAAGATAACTACCGTATCCCAGAAGGACTAATGTTTTTCCTGGTAAGTATTTTCGGCGGGTTGGGAATTTATACAGGTATGTTTATTTTTCGACATAAAACCAGAAAATGGTATTTCCAAATTGGAGTTCCTTCATTCAAAGAAAAAATTATTGATGATAAAAAAAGTTTCATAAACGACAATTCTTTATTTGTTCAAAATATTGTTTCTCATATTGAAAACCCAACACCTCATATTAAAATAACTGCTTGTATTACGGAAAGAACTGATTTTGCTATTGTCGATACTATTAATCAAATAACTTTGAATGAAAATTATAACCCAAAAGTATTTTGGTTATTATTAAACTCAAGGTTAGTAAATTGGTATGTATATAGATTTATTCTAGGTAAAGCAATTAGAACTATTCACTTCGATAATTCTTTAACTGCTAGGATTCCGATTTCCCAAAATATAGAAAACAATCAAAAACGCCTTATTGAAAAAGCCGATATCATGCTGGAACTGAACAAAAAATTCCACGAACAATCATCTCGGTTCTTGCAGCGCATGATTGATAATTATGAACTGGAAAAACCAAACAAGAAATTAAAAAAATTCTGGGAACTAGATTTCGGAGACTTTGTCCGCGAAATGCGTAAAAAGGGAGCAACCGTCGCATTATCAACCCAGGATGAATTACAAGATTATTTTGAAAAAAATAAATCAGAATTATTGGAACTAGATACACAAATCAAATCAACCGATGCAGAAATTGATACAATGGTCTACGAATTATATGGATTGAATGATGAGGAAATTAAAATAATTGAGAATAGTTAATGTAAAATAAAAAAATACCGACTAGGTGTTTTTAACTACATACAGTGTCCACATCCAGAAGCATATGTTGAGAATCTACTTTTTGCGATCCTTATTGCTTCAGAATTAGTACCTGCATTAAAATCATATTCATCTCCGTCCATCTCATTGAAATTACATTGAGCTGTTCTTTGTGCGATGTTGTGAACTTTATGACTGTCTGGATTATATTTATATCGTGCCATAATATTTTTTAATTAATTTCTTGACCAATTCTGTATTTTAAAAAGAAGGAATTTCGGTTAGATCAAGGGGATGTATAATCAGTCACTATAACCGGTAGTGATGATGAAAATAAATTCATATCTCTAGTATATCCATAATGTAAAATTAACACAAATAATTGTAATATTTACATATTTATGTATAATAATTATATGTTTAAAAAAGGAGAAATTATAAAAAAACGTAAAGAATTAAAAGTATCACAAAATGAATTAGCATTACGCATAAACATGTCTCGGCCTACCTTGAATAAAATAGAAAAAGGAGATAGAAAAATAACACCAACGGAAGAAACAAAAATAAGAGAAGCTTTTGCACAAATCAAAGATAGTGAACTCATAAATAATATAAACGAGCGAATTAATATTCCTGAGCAAAACATTAAAAAATTTAAACAGGTATTGCTGTATGTATTAGAAAAGGTCGGCGCAAAACCTAATGTAGGTATGACGGTATTATATAAATTGTTTTATTTTATTGACTTTGATTATTATGAAAAATATGAACAACAGTTGATGGGATTAACCTATTTTAAAAATACTCACGGACCTACTCCGCGAGAATTCAAAAAAGTGATTGATCAGATGAAAATAGATGAAGAAATCGAACAAGTAAAAAGCACGTATTTCAAATTTGAGCAAAAAAAGTTTCTTCCTCGAGTAGAGGCGGATTTATCATTATTGAATGGTAGGGAATTAGATATGATTGATGATGTATTAAAACGTTATGCAGATCGTAGTGCGCGTGAGCTATCAGATATGACTCACCGTGATATGCCCTGGCAAGCCAGCAAAGATGGCGAGAATATTGATTATGAATTTGCTTTTTATCGTCCTGATGAATTCTCTGTACGAAATTATGAGGAATTATAGTCTATATGAAAATTGAACAGACAGATGAATTTAAAAAAGACCTAAAAAAACTTTCTCAGTATCCAACACTGGAAAATGATTTAAAAATAATTAAACAGGCAATCAGAGTGAATCCAACAGGTGATGGTTCAAAACATTGGAATATTTTAAGAAATAAAGATTCGATGTATATATGTAAAATGCGAATGATGTGTAGATCACTTAGAGGCAAATCATTGAGACTTATTTATTACTATGATGGTGAGAAAATAGAGTTAGAATTCATTGAAATATATTACAAGGTGAATAAGGCTAGTGAAGATAAGTCTCGGATCAAAGAAGTATGGAAACAAAAAACTACTGAGAGGTAGTTTTTTGTTATACTTGTTTAATGAACAACCACCATTGGTCGATATGTAAAAAATGCACAGGGCAGGGGAAAATACCGCAAGGACCATCAAAACGACTTCGCCGAAAATATCGGCGAGACATTAAACTTTTCAAAACTTCTGGTGAGCAGGGTATTACACCAACAGAACCCCGGGCACATATTGATATTTGCCAAAATTGTAATGGTTCAGGATTAATCGAATCTGAAATCATTACACCGGTTAATCCAAATTATCCGCATATTGCGATTATCGGTGGGGGAATTGGTGGTACGGCATTGGCGGTTGCGTGTCTGCATCGCGGGATACCATTTACATTATATGAACGGGATACCAGTTTCGACGCACGGACCCAGGGATACGGTCTAACATTGCAACAGGCCAGCAAGGCAATCAGGGGATTAGGCATCACAGAGTTAAAGGATGGAATTATCTCAACGAGACATGTCGTACATAATCAGAATGGAAGCATTATCGGTGAATGGGGTCTGCGTAAATGGCGAGGGAATGATGTTCCTGAAAATTCGAAACGAAAAAACATTCATATATCACGCCAATCATTACGCCAGCAGTTACTACATCAGCTACATGATTCTGAATCTATCAAATGGGGTCATAAGTTTGTAGATTTTTCTGATAACAAGAATGGTGGATATGATATTAATTTCGAGGTTAATGGAGAGATGATAACAAAATCTGCCGACCTTATCGTTGGTGCGGATGGTATTCGTAGTTCGGTTCGCAGGCAATTAATTCCTGATGATACGCCTCTGCAATATTTGGGATGTATCGTTGTTTTGGGGATTTGCCCTCTAGAATCATTACAGGGAATAGAGACCGATCTATTAGATTCTGCAACAGTATTTCAAACGGTAAATGGTCACGAGAGGGTCTATATGATGCCTTATGATATAAATCACATTATGTGGCAATTCAGTGTTCCTATGAACGAGCAGGAGGCAATAGACCTGCATAACCAAGGGTCAACAGGATTAAAAAAAGAGGTCATAAGTAGATTACAAGATTGGCATAATTCAATCTCCGAAATAATCCATCATACAGACGAATCAGATATTACTGGATACCCAGTTTATGACCGGGAAGTATTAGATCAAAAATCATTAGAGGGTTCAGGAAATATAACAATAATAGGAGATGCGGCCCATCCGATGAGTCCGTTCAAGGGACAGGGAGCAAATCAGGCGATATTAGATGCCTTATATTTGACGAGAGCTATTTCGATATACTACGAATCAAATTCGCACTCGAAAAAAACTGCATTACGCACAGCATTTTTGAATGAATTTGAAAATGAAATGATCAATCGTACACAGAGCAAGGTGCAAGATTCGAGGCATGCCGTGAATTTGTTGCATTCGGATGCCGTCTTGGGTAATACTGACGAACCTCGAGGTAGAGGAATTAATCATAAATAAATTTTACTGGTTACGCCATCGTTTTGATCGGACATGATTCCGTCTTTCGACTATTTTCATAGGAGATATCAGTAAACAAAAACTTCTAAGAATAATTTAGAAATTTTTGTTTATGTGATCCCACGGGGAGTTACTGCACGCTAAAATTTTACATTCATTTTGTTCATTAAAATTTTGCCCAGCACGACCTAAAAAATAATGAGGTAACGAATATATTTTGGAAGTACTCTTGTGGTGTAAACCTAACGGACACTACAAGATAAACCATAAAGTAAAAATTTTAAGCAGAAGCTTAAGATTTTTACTTTTGTGAGCCTTCAGCAGGTGCGACCAAGTAAATTCATTGCCACACAACGCTTTTTGAAGTAATTTTAGTTTAACATAAATGACCCTTCTCGTGTCATATTGTTTTTTCAAAAAGTTACAAAAGTGACACAGGATAGATATAAAAAGTTATATGTACATGTAACTTTTTAAATTGAAAATATTATTGAAAAAATAAGAATCCCAAAGCCTAAATATAATAAATAATAGGTTGTTTGAAAGAATTTACCTTCTCCTTCATCAGTCCCTGCACTTAACCATTCTTCTGGATACAGCGAATCTGTTTCTTCTTTAAAAAAGTTAGGATCATAAAAACCTAGTAATCTCTCAATTTTAACAGCAGTTTTTTGTTGTGACCTAAATCCTTTATTTAAATCATTAAGATATAAATACTTTAATACGATATAACATAAAACAATGAATCCAATGAAAACAAAGGAATTTTCACAGCTAAAAAATCCTTCATGAGTTAATACCCATCCAGCAGCCACACTTAGAATACCAAGGGTCCATAATCCAATATCTTCAACTCTTTTTCTGATAATGTGCTGAGCATTATACCTTTCCTGCAGGGCAGAGATTAAAATATCAATTTTTTTATTTTTATCTATCATAATTAATTAAATATTTGATTCCAATATTTTGATGCTTCTGTTGTCGATTTAGCTTCCCAAGATTGCGTTGCAAGATTTCTTGCTTGTATTAATTCATTGAGGAATGCGTTCCTGTTACCATGATTCCAATTGCTAGTAATATCTTCATTTCCACAGACACTCAGTATTATCGTAGCTATAGAATTTCTTTCTTGGAGTTTTTTGATAATAGAATCACTTATTAATATAAATGATGCCAAGTGATCATTTGAAAAAAGTGAGGTATCTACTGCATGAATCAGAGATTCTATTTTATGAGAAGAAATAATGTCTTTATCAAGTTTTGCTTTAACCCAATTTTTAAAGATTCGTATCATGGGTTTATAGTTTTTATCTGTAGCACTATGTTTTGATATTCCATTATTTTTATGATTTCTTGGATATGTAAGTTTATTACCTGAAGATGTTTTGATTGAAACTGGATCTTGGAGCACATCTTCATGGACTTGAACGACAGGGACAATATCAGCTTTAAATAAAGATGTTTCTACTGTAATACACTTTTCCTTAACAGTAATTGTCCAATTGTATAGATTTTGATTCTTCAATTGTTCAATAATATCTCTGTAAATTTCTTCCCAAGGGAAATCTCGAGGATTTATGATGTTTGGGATAACAGGAGAATGATTACTGCAGTAGACATTTTTTCTCACAGCTACAATATCGACATCGTTGATATCAGAGATGGCGGTTGAGTTTGCATAAGAACCTTGTAAAAAAGTGTGATAGCTGTCTGAAAGAATTTGTTGAATATGATTTTGTAGGTTTGAAACTTGAGTCTGTTTTGTTGATGAAATAGTTTTACTATATTTTTGAGTTTCACTTTTATCTAAATAATGATTCATATCTTCAAGTATATCATTTTAAAATTAAGATATAATAAATACATGCTCAAAACGGTATACAATCAAAAATACTACCAAATTCATGTAATGCTCAAAAAACCAGAATTTATAAAAGCAATTCAATGGTTGAAAGACCGTTTTGAATATTTTGATATCCCTATTCCAGAAAATGGTTTCAAAAAATACCAAGAATATCTAGATTGGAATGAAAGATTTTGGAATAAGGTTACTGAATCTAGAAAATCTAATGAATTTATAGAAGCAGTAGATGCACTCAAGGATGATAATGGAAAGATTATAGGCTGGG
>CALBVO010000069.1 GCA_937970115.1 Minisyncoccota bacterium
GGGCCTGGATGGTATCACCTGGAAAAGCACCAAGAACATACCAGCCATTTTTAGTAATTCCGTGACCAGTAGGTGAGAGCGATGTAATTGTTACAATATTTGGATGCATGATAATAATGTACCTGTTTTGGGTAATAAAAAAAGCTTCTTATTTAAAAACAAGAAGCTTTCCAAGAATTAATATATCCTTACGTTAAGGGTAATTTTTACAGAATAACCTCGATGATTTGGAATTTTAAATTTAAATTTTAAGACACCTTGATGTTTTTTTCTTTTACTGAGTTGTTTGTAAATCTGACTGTGGCTGATCAGGTTTAAATCAGTGTCCTTAGGTGTTCTTTGCAGAGTTGATATTTTTTTACTTTCAATTTTATATTCGGTAAACTTAAAATGAGGAAGAATCTTATCTCTTATGATATGTTCAGCTTGGTCCATGAACCAAGAGGTATCTGTGCCGTTAAGACATATATCATTTGGAGTTTTTATTTTTCTTAAATTTGTAAAATATTTCGACATTGAGAAGATTTTTAGGTTTTTTATTATATAAACATAATTATATTAATAGGTCAATTATTTTAAATAATAAAAGTCATGATGATTTCATGACTTTTTCTTTAAAACTTTTTTCACTAAACCGTTTCTTACGGATTTAGGTAATATTAAATTTTGTGAAGCTACTTTTACTGCAGCAGCAACTACTGCATGTGTTTTAGTGTATTTTTGCTTGTTCATAATTTAAATTATTTCTTGGTTAAACTATATCACATATTTTTTGAAAAAAATAACCATTCCTGTACTATAGAATCTATGAATCACAGCGAATACAATCCATCAGATATTGAGAAAAAATGGCAACAATACTGGCAGGACAACAATACCTACCAGGTAGAAAATAATGTCGAGGGCAAGGAGAATTTCTACGCCTTGTCAGAATTTGCCTATCCATCAGGAAATCTGCATGTCGGACATTGGTATGCCTTTGCCGTGCCTGATATTTACGCACGATATAAACGAATGAGCGGATATAACGTTCTGTATCCTATGGGATTTGATTCGTTTGGTTTACCGGCAGAAAATGCGGCTATTAAACGAGGATTGGATCCACGAAAATGGACCTATGAAAATATGGATTACATGCGTAATCAATTACGATCTATGGGGGCGAGTTTTGATTGGAATCGATCGTTCGCAACCTCTGATCCAGAGTATTATAAATGGACGCAATGGATGTTTACGCAATTCTATGCGAATGATTTAATTATGCGATCATTAACAAAAACTAATTGGTGCGAATCATGTAAAACAGTCCTCGCCAATGAACAAGTGGTGAATGGTCAATGTGAGCGATGTGGTAATGATGTTATTCAAAAAGACATGGCACAATGGATGCTTAAAATTACTGAATTCGCCGACGAATTACATGATGATTTGGAAACATTAGATTGGGATCATTCAATCAAGGCAGCGCAACGAGAATGGATCGGCCGCAAGGAGGGAAGTCTCATTCCATTCACAATCCAAGAATCAGAAGTCTATGATGTAAATACGGGTCCAGGTGATGATGCATTTCGCGAGTGCGAACCGATTGTCGACCGTGATAATGTTGTGGTAATTATTGAGCACCCAGAAAACGACGAATTCCTGTGCGCTAAATGGAAACAGGTTGATTGGCAGGGATTTGTAACTGGTGGTATCGAGGACGGAATGACCATCGAGGAAACCGCACTGGCCGAGGTTCGTGAGGAAACCGGATATCAAAACGTTGAAATCGTAAAGGTCCACGATCAATCATCGCATGGATTGTTTTGGCATGTGGTTAAACAGCAAAATCGCCGTGCCAATTATCGCATCGTACATGTAAAACTAACTGATCTCGAGCAGGTAGAACGTAGCGAGGAAGAACAATCAATCGCAGATTTCCTATGGATCCCTCGAGCCGAGGTGAACGATTTCCTCAAGCGTGAGGATATGAAATATCCATGGCGGGTGGTTATAAATGAATTACAAACACAAGACGTAAAAGTTTTCACAACGCGAGTTGATACATTATTCGGTGCGACCTATGTCGTTCTGGCTCCGGAACATAATATGGTCCAAAATCTGAAATCTCAAATTACAAATTGGGATGAGGTTGAGAATTATCTGGACGAGGTTTCGAAAAAATCAGACCTTGATCGACAACAATCAAAAGAAAAAACAGGTGTACAGTTGAAGGGGATTGAGGCAATAAACCCAGCAACCGGAAAACCAGTTCCTGTTTGGGTTGCGGATTATGTATTGGCGCATTTTGGAACAGGTGCAGTTATGGCCGTACCAGCACATGATGAACGTGATGCAGAGTTTGCGATTAAATATGATCTACCGTTTACATTCGTTGTATTACCATCGGCAGGTGAAATTGGTAATTCACGACCACTCATTACCAGTGGTGAGAACGCATTTATTCTGGCAGCAGGAACAACTGAGAAAAAGGGAAGTCAAGAACACATAAACGCAGAATGGAACGCAATGTATGATTTACTGGGAACTATTGAGGATGGCGCACTTCCAAACGGAAAACGATTTTGCTGTACCTTTGAAGGTAAGATTATTAATTCTGCAAAAGAAGTAAACACTAAAACCAGCGAAGAAACGCTATCTATGATTACTAAAATGGTAGGTGGTGAAATCACAAAAACCTACCGATTACGTGATTGGGGAATTTCTCGTCAGCGGTATTGGGGAACACCGATTCCAATAGTCTATGACCCAGAAGGGAATCCGCATATTGTACCTGACGAACATTTACCATGGATATTACCTGATGATGTTGATTTTACTCCTGATGGAACAGCCCCTTTGGCACGATCAGAGGAGTTCCGAAAACGAACCGAGGATATATTTGGTCCTGGCTGGACACCCGAGGTTGATACCATGGATACCTTTGTGGATTCGTCATGGTATTTCTATCGATATCTTGATAATAAAAATAATAATGAATTTGCATCAACAGATTCAATGAAATCATGGATGCCAGTTGATATGTATTTTGGAGGAGCGGAACATACCACAATGCACCTCTTGTATTCACGATTTTGGGTAAAGGCATTGCATAAACTAGGTCTGGTACCTGCAAACGAGCCGTATAAGGGGCGTTTGAACCGCGGATTGATTCTGGGTCCAAATGGAGCCAAAATGTCTAAATCAAAAGGAAACGTTATTGATCCAGACGAGGTGGTGTCACATGTTGGTGCGGATACGGTTCGTATGTATTTGGCATTTATCGGTCCGTTTAATGAACCAGGGAATTATCCATGGGATCCAAACGGAGTGGTTGGAATCAAACGATTTTTAGAACGTGTTTGGCGACTGCAGAATAAGATTACAGAATCAACAGATGAGTCATTAATATCAGACCTACACCAAACGATTAAAAAAGTTGGTGAGGATATTGATCGATTGAAATTAAACACAGCCATTTCATCAATGATGAGTTTTATGAACAAAGCTGAAAAATCAGATGGAGTTTCTCAATCAGATTATAATCTATTAATTCAAATTTTAGCACCATTTGCTCCACATATGTGCGAAGAATTATGGATGCAAAATAATTCTGAATCTATTCATATGACCAAATTTCCAAAATATGATGAATCAAAAATATCATCAGGTATGAAGGCACTACCTATTCAAATTAATGGAAAGGTGCGAGCTCAAGTAATCGTAGGAGAGGGAGAATCTAATGATGACTTGCAAAAACGTATTCTTGAAATGTCAGAAGTTCAAAAATGGACTGATGGAAAACAGGTTAAAAAATTCATTCACGTTCCAGGGAAAATTATAAATCTCGTAATCGTATAAGAGTATGAAATATTTAAAATATATTATTAGTATTTCATTAATCCTTATTGTACTTGTGGCATTGGCTGGAATGTATAAATTTAATTATCTTGCGAATCAACCTGGTTATGATGCAGATGGGAATAAAATTAAAGAAGTGGTTTCCTTAAATGAATTTGACCAATAATAAAACACCTTGTCTGAGGTGTTTTATTATTGCTAATTTAAAAATTAATTGTATATTAATATTATATGAAATTTAAATATATATTTTTAATTGTTGCTGTTGTGTTATTTTCTGGAATTGGAATTTCTACAATAAAAAATAATGCACCCGAGAAAAAAAACATATCGCCTGTTACTATTGAAGTTATTGATGACGAAGAATTCACTGTAGATCCGCCATTCATTCCTTCATTTTCTAATGCAGAATCTAATAAAAAAGTATCTACAACAAAACCTCAGGTAGTAACAACCTCATTGAGTTCGTCTAAAAAAACTAAAAACCCTGTTACCCCTAATGTTAATACCTTCGTTGAACCTTTGGAGATTGGTTTTTACTATCTTGACACTATTAATAAGCAAGGTATCGATGCTTGTAGTTTAGTAGATGAATCTTCCACCTCGTCACAAAGTTCAGATCTTGATCTTGGAGATTTAGAGATACAAAACTTCGAGGTCAGAGAAGGGTCTGCTTATCTTTTTGTTAAGGCAGAAAACATACCTAAAAAGACCTGTGCTAAAATTGTTGAATTTAAAAAATCAACTAATAATATTTTTAAGTCAATAAATATTATCTATACTAAATAAGTCTGCATAATAAAAACAGTATTTTATATACTGTTTTTATTATGCATGAAGATATACGTAAATATCTTCCAAGGCCTTAACTGCATCTCCTGCAGAAATATTATTTTGATGATATTTTACATCAGTTACATCACCAGCTGCCCAAATTCCTTCGACAGAAGTTTTTTGTGTATAGGGATCAGCAACAATTTGATTATACTGATTGAGTTCAACTAAATCAGTAACAATATCAGAATTTGGTATTTGTCCAATTTCGACAAACACTCCTTTTACATCCAGTTTGGTTTGCTCTTTGGTATTCGTGTCTTCGTAAATTAATCCATCAACAAAGTTTTCACCGGTAACCTCGACACTTGTTGCATTTAGAATTCCGGTCATATTTGGGTGAGCGAGAACTTTTTCAACGGTAATTGGGTCTGCCTTGTACTCAGAACCACGTTGCAGTAGTGTCACTGATTTACAGTACGCCAACAATTGAGCGGCAGATTCAAATCCAGCATTTCCACCTCCAATTACCACTACATCCATGTCAGAAAATAGTGGACCGTCACATGATGCACAATAGGTGAGACCCTTATGTTCTAATCGATCAGCACCAATAGCTGGTAGTTTGCGTCGAGCAGATCCCGCAGCAATGAAGACTGTTTTTGTATTAAAGGCTTCGTCTTTGTTGTTTTTGATAGTAAAAGTACCGTCATCATTTTTTATTATTTCTTCTGCGCGTGCACCTGATTGTAGGGTAAGTGTCTCACCATCATTGTAATATTCCAAATGAGCCTTAAAATCTGCTGCAAGCTTACTACCTGCAATTTCAGGACTTCCAATCCAGTTATAAATGGTTTCTGAAACAACTGATTGACCGCCAAATTCTTCGGTAATTAATAGTGTTTTCAATTTTTTTCGAGCTGCATAGACTCCTGCTGCTGTACCTGCAGGGCCAGCTCCTATAATGATTAAATCGTACATAATGATTATTTTTGATTATGTGTTTATAAAACTAATTAAATAGTATGTATATAGTATAGCGTAGCAGGGAATAGTGTATAGATATTGACATTATATATATTATATGATAATTTTATACTTAAATTAAGGTTATATTTCTCACCTAAAAAGTAGAAAATTCTTTTAAAATTATATAAAAATGAATACAAAAACAGCAACTCAGGAAACTCACAGAGTATTAACCCATGTAGACCCTCATGTAGATGAATTAACTGGAAACGAGGTAGTTAAAAGAATGAATGCCAAGCATGGCATTATAACTGTTATTGATTTTGTTTCTAATGAGGAGGCAAAAGAAATCATCTCAGTATATCCAAATACTATTGCATTAGGTGTGGGTGGATCAGAATCAGATACTGATGAACATACCGTTAACGGTGAAAAGAAAATGTTAATTGTGAAGTCGGGTACACGTTCTATTGCTATAATTCCTTTTAAGAAAGAGATAACGAGTTCTATCGAAATGCTTATTGAGAATTTTGGTATTGAGCCAGGTAAAGATATGCCAGGCCTAGCTGGGCTTATCGATTATGCCCATAGAAATGATACCTATGGTGCAAAAAATATGCTCGAGCTTGGTAATATTGTTAAATTGATGCATAAAAGTAGTCAATATACTAACCAGGATGTCGTTGATTGGTTTAGTGACTTGGCAGAATGTTATGAAAAGTCATATGATTTTTTTGGCAATAATGATGGTATACGCAATGTTTTGCGTGGCAATAAATTACTTCGTTTATCAAAAGAGGAGTATGCTGCCTTAGTTAAAAAAACTACTACTTCTAAATCTAAAACATATGGACGATTTGTTTTATCTTATTCTGCAACCATTAATGATGTTGTAGCCGTTAAGATTGCAAAAAAATATGGCAAAGAGTCTTTGGGTACCAGTTATAAGACACCTGTTATATTTGTAAACGCAAACAAGTTTGAGCCATCTGAAGGTGACTTATGTATTGGTTTTGGTGGAGAGCTTTTCTCTGCATATCCTGCAGAGATTATGGCTACCGTTACAGGAATTCGATCAAA
>CALBVO010000070.1 GCA_937970115.1 Minisyncoccota bacterium
CCTATTTCTTTGTTGGCAGCAGCTGTTGGGGCATTTACTGTTGGTTTAATCCCAGATCAAATTTTGCTGATACTTATCTTTGCATTATCTTTATATTTTCTCCTTAAAACAATCAAGGTAATTATTTCAAAAAAAGAAAAACTAAAGAAATCAAATAATCTGGTAACTCATACTATGAGTTTATTTTCTGGGTTTATGCAGGGTGCTGGTGTGGGGAGTGGTGGAAGTTTACGAAAGGTGTTTCTTCTTTCAGAAAATTTAACACTACCTCAAATGCATGGAACAACATCTTTAATTAGTATTATTTTGCTAGCTTTTTCTGTAGGTATTCGTTTAGGAACAGAACAGGTCGAATTTAAAACCTTATTACCAATAATGTACCTGATTCCAATAATGGTCTTGGCTACATGGTTAGGCAGAAAATTTTTAAGACGAATGAATAAGAAAACGAGTCGTATTATAACTGTTGTTGTGATGACAGTATTAACGACAGTTCTTGGGGCAAAAATTCTTTAAAATAAAAAACCTAATCAAGGTTTTTTATTTTTTTATAAATTCTTGTACGAGATTTAGGATTTGCTCTTGATCATTCATTGCATTAAACCAATGAATTTTTTTATTACGTTTGAACCAGGTCCGTTGTCGTTTGGCGAATTGAATAGTCTTGGTTGTCAGTTCCGATACCATTTCGTCATAGTTAATCTGACCTTGCAGGTGACGTGTTATATATCTATATTCCAGACCTAGTTTTTCCATTCGTTCGTAACTGAGCCCATCTGCATGTAGGTCGATGGCCTCTTGGAGCATTTCTTCGTTTTCGAATCGATCGACAATTCGTTTTCTAATTCTCTCATTTAATTGATCCTTAGGAAGGTCGAGTCCGATATAGAGGGTAGTGTATTTTGATTTCTTCTGTACCTTGGGAACGACACCTATTGCATCAATAACCTCCAACGCTCTAACCAATCGAACAGGGTTATCTGAATCAATAGTTTTTGCGCGACGTGGATCTTTTTGTTGTAGCAGGGAATAGAGCTCAGTGGTAGGTTTCTGCTCCAATTTTGCACGTAATGCGTAATTAGGCGGCACCTCTGGAAATTGAGTTCCGTGTATCAATGAATCAATATACATACCTGTTCCGCCGCACACAATCACTGTTTTATTACGTGTATGAATATCATGAATGATGCTAGTTGCCATTTTAACGTATTGTTGTACCGAGAATACCTCTCGTGGATCTGCAATATCAATCATGTAATGAGGGATTCCATCCATTTCTTCCTCGGTGACTTTGGCTGAGCCAATATCCAGACCCGTATAGACCTGACGTGAGTCAGCAGAAATAACCTCACCATCATATTGTTTGGCAATATCTATTGATAGGGAGGTTTTGCCGGTTGCGGTTGGTCCACATATTACAATGACCTTTGGTTTGGTTGTGAATAGATTGAAAAACCAGTTCATATATTGAATGATATACCAAAGTGCAAGAATGTGGAGATATTGATTTTTATTATATTTAATTTAATATTAATTTAAATAAAAAAACAAATAATGAATAGTAATCTTATCCAAAAAGAACTTAAGGAAAAAATAAAAGAATTCGCAAAGGCTAGGGCTGATAATAAAAAGATACTTGCACAAAAAATCGATCAGGAGTTCCCAGGTATCATCCTCGAAGAGGTTATGATACAGACGACTGATATTTATGCTGTATCAAATTTCTGGCTGTTATTAAGTAATAATCGGCGAAGTGAGCGAATGAAGGCTTTGGTTGAATATCAGACCATCTTAGACAAAAACGATATCAGTATTGTGTGTAGTTGTAATTCTTGCAAAGGGAAGAGAGCTCGTTACCGATAACTTTTAAAAACTATAAATCATAGCGCATTGGTTAATGCGCTTTTTTATTTATACATTTTTTACCTATAGGTCAAAGTTATCCACAGAAGGGTATTAGGAAGAAAGGTTTCATGTTTGCACACTTAAGTGGGATAGAGTAGAATATAAGTGGGATGAAGTGGTAGATAACGGTGAAACCTACTCAAATGTATTCATGTAGCAATTAATCCATTTGGTTTCACTGTTATCTACCATTTCATCAATACCATCATCTTTCGCGAGATCTGAATAATTTATCTACTACTATGCTCATTGGTGAACACAAACATACGCTCGATACGAAAAAACGGCTTTCATTGCCATCAAAATTTCGTAAGGAGCTCGGAAAGACTGTTGTTTTAACAAAGGGTCTTGATAACTGTTTATTTGTTTACTCAGTAAAAGAGTGGAAAAAATTTACAGAAAAGCTTGGTGAATTATCAATGGGGCAAGGGGATACTCGAGCCTTCTCACGGTACTTCCTTGGAGGAGCTGTTGAGGTTGATATTGATTCAGCGGGACGTATTCTTATTCCAGATTTCTTGAAAGAACTTGCACATTTACAAACAAAAGTTGTTGTTGCAGGTATTGGAAGTCGCGTTGAACTATGGGATGAAGAGCGATGGACAACCTATCAACAAGAACTTGAAAAGAAAGCAGACGTCGTCGCCGAGAAACTTGGTGACATCGGAATGATCTAATATGTCAGTTCATATTTCAGTACTTATGAATGAGGTTCTCGAAGGGCTCGACATTCAATCTGATGATATTGTTATTGACGGTACCATTAATGGAGGAGGTCATGCGTTTGAAATCTGTCAGAGACTATCAGACAAAGGAGTTCTGATTGGCATTGACCAGGATATTCATGGTCTCAATGTTTCAAAAGAGCGTTTAGCTGATGTTGAGCCGCAGGTACATTTGATTCATAAGAATACATCTGAGATTCAATCAATACTCGCAGATCTAGAAATCATTCAATACAACAAGTTGTTATTGGATCTAGGTTGGAGCAGTAATCAATTTGAAAACCCTGAACGTGGATTTTCATTTATGCATGACGGACCATTACTTATGACTTTGTCAGATGATCCTGCAACAGCCACCTTTACAGCACACGACATCATAAACACATGGAACGAAGAATCAATCTACGATATTTTGAAAGGTTATGGTGAAGAACGATTCTCTGGAAGGATTGCCCGAGCAATCGT
>CALBVO010000071.1 GCA_937970115.1 Minisyncoccota bacterium
AGTGTTTGGTACCGGGATAACCCACTGAGTATTACCATAAGACTGATTATCAACGAATTGTACATACAGACCTTTTTCGCCTATTTTACCAGGACGCAATGACTCAGCGGTATATGTACCTGACTCTAGTCCCGATAAACGAAAAGAATATCCAGAATTTGCATTTGAAGAGTAAACATCAAGATTATATACACCCTCTTCGGATCCTAAATACGTACCTGAAACAATTGGGTTAATTGCATTACGTTCATTTTCATTTGAATTATATGCTTGTAAGTCACCTGATAAATATTCTCGATATAAACCTTCGATAATTGTATCTTGTTCAGCGAGTTGTGCCTGAAGACTTGATTCAGCTGACTTGACCTCAACCGAAGTATCAACACGAGTAAGCGTGTAGTTTGCTTGTGCTTGTGACAATTGAGATGAGAGTTGGTTCTGTTCAACTTCTGCAATAATTTGACCCTTTTTAACAACATCTCCCACGTTAAAGTTAACTTTTTTAACACGCCCAGATCTTGCAAAACCAAGATTTACACGATCCTTTGCGTCAATAGTTCCAGCTAATAATAATTCATCTGACACGGTGGTTACCTCTACCTGAAAGGTACTGTAGGCATCATTTTTTTTTCTTCTTAATCCAAAAAGAATAAGAATAATTAACAACAGTATAATCACACCAATAATTAATTGTTTTTTTGTTATTTTTTTTAAAATTTTCATAATATCTATTGTATATTTTCCGTAATTAAAAACAAATTAAATAATCATTTAATCCAAATAACTACTCAGTCCAAACCAATCAATAAGAGCCGTGATCCATTCCGCATCTGAAATACGAATAATATATGATAATAATGTAATAATAATTGCAAAAATAATAGTCGCACCAATCGTTCTTCCTAGTCCGCTAATAATACCATTCATAAAAATACGTCCACGAGAATTTTGCTTATGGACTTCTTCGTGAAGTGTTTCAAGTTCATGGATTAGTTCGCTATTATTTTCAGTTTGCTCTACACCTTGCTTCTTAGGAGCAGTTTGTTTCGTTTTAGATACATTTTTTTTCATACAAATAGTATATCAAAAATATTTTTAAGTTGATAAGTCACTGGACAAAAATATTATAATTTATTATTATTTTATAAAAGTTAATTTTTATATATTTATAGTATTTGTTAAAATTTATTTTTATCTTATTGCTACTCTTGTTTTTAATTTAGGCTCACGGCTAGGATGCCTCATATTCTGAGCAAGTTAAAAGCCCTTATGAGCAAGTACATAAGGGTTTTCTTTTGCATACAGGGAGTTTCATAGTCGATCTAGTACAAACTCACTCTAATGAATATTTATTTTGCACCTTTTGATGTATAGGCATCTTTTCCTCGTTTTCCTGACTTCAACCCCTTACTATTACCTAGTCCTTTTTTCACTGAAGCTTTTTTAAATTTTCTTGGTCCAAATGAATCTGTCTTTTTACGCTTATCTGATGATGAATCATTCCTACGATTATAACTACTTGAACGTCCACTTGAAGATTTGCGTACATCTGATCGTGTTGTTGCTTCATGGATAGTTTTATAGCGCGCCACATCAAAATCGTGTGCATAGGTATTTTTTAATAATGCAGATACTATCTCAGCTGGTTTTCCTTCTTCAAGAATCTCAAGTGCAATAGGATAGACATCAGAAATATCTTCATTATTAATGATATGCTCTAGTTTTTCGACTAGATTTCGTGTTTTTGCTTTTATAATTGATTCTGCATTTGGTAAAGTACCTTTTTCTAAAGTAGTTTTTAAATTCTTTTCAAAAAAACGCAATTTCCCCATTTCATCAGGTGCAACAAAAGTAATTGCCGTTCCCTTGTTCCCTGCTCGTCCAGTTCGTCCGATTCGGTGTGTGTAGGTTTCGTAATTTTCTGGAATTGTATAATTGATAACAAAATTCAGCTCGGCAACATCAATCCCTCGAGCCGCCACATCAGTCGCGACGAGGATTTTGGTAATTCCATTCTTAAACCGTGCCAAAATATTTTGTCGTGCTTTTTGATCGATATCTCCATGAATTGCTTCTACGTTCAGATTCTTTGCTCGTAATTCTGCTGAGACCTTGTCGGTTTCGCGTTTCGTTCGGCAAAAGACAATAGCATAGAAATGTTCCTCAGCTGCCATGACCCTAGCGAGAGCTTCGATTTTATCTCGTTTCTCTAAACAAAAATATTTTTGGGTAATATTTTCATTGGTCATCTCTTTTGATGCGACCTTTACTCTATCGTATTCTCTCATATGTTCTTTTGCTATTTCTAAAATTGCATTTGGCATAGTTGCAGAGAACAAGAGAATTCTTCGATTTTTTGCAGTAAGAGCAAGAATAGATTCTATTTCTTTTCGGAAACCAAAATTCAACATTTCATCAGCCTCATCTAATACAAAATACTGAACCGTCCCCAGCTTTAAAACACCCGTTCGAATATGATGTTGAATACGCCCTGGTGTTCCTACAATAATTGTTGGTTTATTTTTGATACCTCGTGTTTCAATTGAAATTGGGTTTCCTCCATAAATAGTTTGGACCGTTGCAGGATTTTCAACGGCAAATGATTTGATTTCTTCGGCTACTTGAATAGCAAGCTCACGTGTTGGCGCCATAACAATTGCCTGGATTTCTTTTTTAGATGAATCAAGCATCTCTAATAATGGTAATGCGAATGCAGCCGTTTTACCAGTTCCTGTTTGTGCCTGCCCTATAATATCCTTATCACCAGATAACAATAATGGAATAACACCAGCCTGAATTGGCGATGGTGTTTTAAATCCTTTTTTTTCTAGTGCTAAGAGAATATCAGCAGATAATCCTAGATCTGAAAATGTTAATTCAGATGTTTTTTTGGGTTGAGTTGTCATAATATAATCACCACCTTAACAGGTATTGAAAAAACCACCATCAATACATATGATTTTGTAAAAAAATAACCATCTCATTGAGTTGGTTATTTTAAATATAATTTTTATTGTAATGTATATATATCATTCTTAAAACAATGAATTATATAGTATGTAAAGAATGAAGATTCTTATTTGTGGCAATAACTGACGACAAGTATGATAAACTATCTCTACCACTATTATCCTTCAAATGTAAATGTAAGAATTTTTTTACCGAATTAAGATTTCTTTTATTGTATACTAAAGATTTTTTGATTGAAGATGTAGTTTTGATTAATGTTAAAATCTCCTCATAATTGCTTCCATTAATTTCTTTTCCAATGAACTTTCTTAATGTTGGATTTTCATTTAATGCAAAATAATAAACTAAGTTGAGTCTATCATTTTTAAGATCTGAAAAAATATCTTGGCTTTTTTTAAAACAATTATTTTCTGGAATACATATATCACATATATCGTTAGATATATGTAAGGCCGTACCAAAAAGCTCTAAAAATTCAGCACCTATTTTAAAATTAAGCAATTCTGCAGATAATCAATAAGGAATACCACTCATTAATCTAGATTTTTCATAATATTCATCGAGAAAATTATCTTCAGTGTACGTAGATAGTTTAAGGCTATCTTCAAGCTGTTGACCTTTATGGCAATAGTATGTTGACTCTGAAACAAATCTCCACATTTCTGTAGAACTAATAAATCCTTTGATTGAATAGCATAATTCCATTAATATTCCGTCTATTAAATGCATATCAATTATTGCTGAATTTAATCTATTTCTATTTGATAGCATATTATTCTTATTATCTAATATCATATTAGATAAATACAAACGATAATTAGTTAGCTCTGGTATGAGATATATTCTTTCATCATTAATTTCTTTTTTAAGATAATTAGCAAGTAGATATATAATAGAACTTCTCATTTTTATTTTCTTCTTTCGTTTAGAGTATATCATTTGGGTCACCGGACCTAATCTGTGTTTTTTGATTTCTAGGAGAATTAGTCTATCAACTATTGACGCTACGGAATGCATTTTTTCAAAATATTTTTTTTTATTCATTTTGTTTATTTTGTGAAGGTTCTGTGATAATACTGTACTTTTTATATAATTTAAATTAAATAAAAATATTGTCAATACTCACTAATGGTTAAATACCTTGAAAACACTTCTGTAATATAGAGATATGTACACAACTTTGGTTTTTCTCCTAAAACAGTCAGTAAGTGGAAAAAGAAGGCTGTGAAGTACGGATATGGTGAAATACCAACCAAATCAAGTAGACCTCATTCTCATCCAAAACATTTAAGTAAAGAGAAAGTTGATATCATTGTACAAACACGATTAGAAAAACGTTTTACCGAAATCGATAGAATCAATCCTCCAATCAGTATTGTTCCTGCAATAATTTCTATTATGATTTTTGTATTTTTGTTCATAAGTAAATTTTAGCATAAAAAAACACCTTCCTTATGGAAAGCGTTTATAGATTTTAATTAGTATGAAATTCTTAGATTACTAAAAGTTTTTGCTGTATAGCAAACTCTGGGGTTTCAAATTTATGTTTAAGAAATTCAGTAATTTGATCAATTTTTGAGTAATACAGATTATCAGGCACTATCATTAGAACTTGAACCATTTCCGCTAACTCTAGAAAAGAATCTGCTTTTAAATTTACTTCAAACTTAAATTCTTCGTAGTCTAATTTTTCCAAAATATGTTCATGAAAAACATCAAACTCAACCTCTCCAAATAAATACTCAGTAAACCTAATGAGTTCACCAGTAAAGTCTTTATTTGAGTTATGTACCACAACCAACTTGCCATTTTCTTTCAAGAGATTACAAGCTTTATCGAAACAAAAATCAAAAGTATTGTTTCTGTGGAAGTGACCCCAAACATGTGAGCTAAGTACTATATCGTATTTTTTATTGATGCGAGCTTCTTCAAAAGATGAATGTATAAATTCTTCTTGAGGAGAAAAATTAAACTCATCTACATCTAAAAAAGTGATATTAGTTGAATTTGTAGTTAAGGATTTTGAAAGATCTCCACTGGAACACCCTACATCCAAGATAACATCAGTTTCTTGGACTTTTAAATGTTTTTTAATTTCTTGACTGATGTAAAACTCCTCTTTCGTAATTTCTTTAAATTTAAGGAAGTTTTCTTTAAGTTTTTTATTCATCTTAGTAATTTTTAGTTTTGATTATTTTTTTATATTATGTACATATTTTTGTGTATATCAATATCTATTCAACTAAACAAAAAACCATAAAATGAATTGAAGTCCTAGGCATTTCTGGGTTTTTTCTATGAGCCGTACCAAATGTACGGCGAATAGAAAAAACCCGGAAATAACAACGGAATTCTTTCATTTTATGATTTTTACTTACGTTGACCTTTTTGAGCAATCTTAACTCGATTCAACTCCCGAGCAATATTTCGCTCAAGAACTTGATAGTCAATTTCTACGTTATCTTTTGCGTTTTCCATGCTTTCTTTGGCACGTTCAAGTGCAGTTTCGGCACGTTCGATATCAATTTCAGTAGCATTTTCAGAACGATCTGAAAGAATAACTACCTCGTTGTTATGTCTAACTTCGAGGATTCCACCATCGATAGCGTGATAAATTTCTTTTTTATCATTTTTTACCATTGCCTGCCCTATCATAAGTGGCACAACAAGTGGTACGTGATCAGGAAGAACCGTCAGTTCTCCAGCCGATGTTGTGACCGTTAATTGGTCGACATCGTTTTCGTATACCGTTCGCAGTGGTGTTGTTATGGTTAGGTGTAATTTCTTTGCTGACATAATGGTGTTGGTTATTCTGCTGATTCAGCCTCTGCCGCAGCATGAGCTTCTAATACTTCTTCGATTGAACCTTTTAGATAGAAAGAATTTTCATTAATATGATCGTACTTTCCTTCTAGGATTTCTTTGAATGATCGAATAGTATCTTCAAGTTTTACATAAGTACCTTTCATTCCTGTAAACTGTTCCGCAACATGAAATGGTTGTGATAGGAATTTTTGAACCTTACGAGCCCTTGCAACGGTCATTTTATCTTCATCAGATAGTTCGTCCATTCCTAGAATTGCAATAATGTCCTGTAGGTCTTTATATTTTTGAAGTACTCCTTGTACTCCACGAGCAACTTCGTAGTGTTCTTCTCCAACAACTTGTGGATCAAGAACAGTTGATGTTGACTCCAAAGGATCTACTGCTGGGTAAATACCAATTTCAGCAAGAGATCGGTTTAGTGATACGGTTGAATCCAAGTGAGCAAAAGTATTTGCTGGCGCTGGATCCGTAAAGTCATCCGCAGGTACATATACCGCCTGAACAGAGGTAATTGATCCATTCTTTGTTGAGGTAATACGTTCTTGTAGACCTCCCATTTCTGATGCCAAGGTTGGCTGATATCCTACCGCTGATGGAATACGTCCCAAGAGTGCTGAGATCTCAGAACCTGCCTGAGTAAATCGGAAAATATTATCTACGAACAGAAGAAGATCTTGTCCTTCTTTGTCACGGAAATGTTCCGCCATCGTTAGTGCAGACAATGCAACACGTGCACGTGCACCAGGTGGCTCATTCATTTGACCAAATACAAGAGCTGTTTTATCCAAAACACCTGCCTCCTCCATTTCTTTGTAGAGGTCGTTACCTTCACGAGTTCGTTCTCCGACTCCTGCGAACATAGAGTATCCTCCATGAGCTTTCGCAATGTTGTTGATAAGCTCTTGAATAATAACGGTTTTACCTACTCCAGCTCCTCCAAAGAGACCAACCTTTCCTCCCTTTAAGAATGGAGAGATAAGATCGATAACTTTGATACCTGTTTCAAGAACTTCTGTTTCTGTAGATTGTTCTGAGAATTCAGGTGATGGGCGGTGGATTGGTGAAATTTTTGCATCCTTTGGAGCTGGTTTATTATCGATGGGTTTCCCTGTTACATCGAACATACGTCCAAGAACAGCTTCTCCAACCGGTACCGAAATAGCAGCACCAGTATCAATAACCTCTCCTCCACGTTGAAGACCGTCAGTAATGCTCATAGCAATTGATCGGACTTCGTTTAGGCCAATATGTTGTTGTACCTCAAGAACAACCTCTTCTCCGTTATTATCAACAGTAAGAGCGTTATAGATCGCTGGAAGCTCTCCATTCTCGAATCGGACATCAACAACTGGTCCAATGATTTGTGTTATAGTTCCTTTTTTCATAATAGTGTATTAGTTCATTGCAGCTGATCCTCCAACGATCTCTGCGATCTCTTGAGTAATAGCGGCTTGTCGTGCGCGGTTATAGTTTAATCTTAGTTCTTCAAGCATTTCTCCAGCATTATCAGATGCATTACGCATCGCCATAACACGAGAGCTATGTTCAGATGCCAAAGATTCAAGGAGTAATTGATACAGTGTTGTCATCAACACTGATGGCACTACCTTATCTAAGACTTCTTGTTCGTTTGGTTCAAAAGTATAGAGCGCAAATTTTTGAGCATCTCCTGAAGATTCGGTTCCTAGTGTTCGTGCGGTTTCTTCCACATTCAAAGGCATCAAAGGTGTCACCATTGCGTTAAAAGATAACGAAGAAATAAACTGCGTATATGCAACAACAACTTGCTGATAGTTCTCATTACCTGAATAGGTATCAGTAATTGCATGCAAGAGAGATCGAACTTCTCCGGCTGTATAATAATCTGAAAATTCAGTAAAACTTGAAATAACATTAATATTATTTCGATGAGCAATACGTTCAGCCTGTTTACCAACTACAATTGCATCAATAGTAAGTTCAGGATTTTCTTTTACGAAAGTTGAAACTTGCTTTGATACATTCATGTTGTAACCTCCACACAAGCCCTTATTTGAAGCAATAATAACGATTAATGCCTTGTTTCCCTTTCGAGTTTCAAGATATGGATGCGTTAAATTTTTGTGAACATGTAAATTCTCAAGAAGCTCAAACGAGCGTTGCGCAAAAACGTCAGAGGCTGCACGTTTTGCAACAGATTTCTTCATTTTTGAAACTGAAATCATTTCCATAGCCTTGGTGATCTTACCAATGTTTTGGACTGATTTCATTTTCGCTTTAATTGTTTTTGTTTGCATTGCCATAGATGCGCAGACTAAGCAGAGAAAGTATCGTTGAATTCAACAATAGCTTCCCTCAATGATGCTTCAGCTTCTTTGGTCCATCCTTTTTTGATTTCTTCAAGAACTGCTGATTTTGATGCATCAAGGAATGAGTAAAATGATTTTTCCCATTCCGCGACCTTTGTAATATCAATATCTTTCAAAAGATCATTGTTCAGTGCATAAATTGAACCAACTTGTTTAGTCATTTCAATTGGACTGAATTGATCTTGTTTCAATAATTCAATTGATTTTGAACCGTGATCAAGTGCTGCCTTTGTTTGTGGATCAAGATCAGATCCAAACTGTGCAAATGATTCAAGCTCTCGGTACTGAGCAAGACCAAGTTTCATTGGTCCTGCTGTTTTCTTCATAGCTTTTGTTTGAGCGGCTCCTCCAACACGAGATACTGACAATCCAACGTTAATCGCTGGACGAATACCCTTGTTGAATAACCCTGATTCAAGGAAAATCTGACCATCAGTAATCGAAATTACGTTGGTTGGAATATATGCCGAAACATCTCCTCCTTGTGTTTCAATAATTGGTAGAGCCGTAATTGAACCTCCTCCATTTTCCTCGTTAAGACGACATGCCCGCTCGAGTAGTCGTGAGTGTAGATAAAATACGTCTCCTGGATAAGCTTCTCGTCCTGGTGGACGTCGTAATAGTAGTGAGATTTCTCGGTACGCAGCAGCGTGTTTTGTAAGGTCATCATATACCACAAGTACGTCTTCTCCCTTATCAAGGAAATATTCAGCGATAGCTACTCCAGCATATGGTGCAATGTATTGTAGCGACGATGAATCAGATGCTCCAGCCAATACAACCGTTGTATAGTCCATTGCTCCTGCTTCTTCAAGTGCTTTTACAGCACGCATCACTTTTGATTTCTTTTGACCTATTGCAACATATACACATTTCATGTTTTGTCCTTTTTGGTTCAAGATAGTATCAATAGCAATTGCTGTTTTACACGTTTGTCGATCACCAATAATCAACTCACGTTGACCTCGTCCGACTGGTACCAAAGCATCGATAACCTTGATTCCTGTTTGCATTGGAACAGATACTGGTTCACGCGTCATTACACCTGGTGCAACACGTTCCATTAATTGGTTCGTATCAGTTTTAATACCTCCTTTTCCATCAATTGGTTTTGCAAGTGGATCTACCACACGACCAATAATGTCATTCCCAACTGGAATTGAAAGGATTTCTCCTGTTCGTTTTGCCTTGTCACCTTCTTTAATAGAAAGGTAGTCTCCTAGAACAATAATACCAACAGTATCTTCCTCTAGGTTAAGGGCAACACCAATTGCTCCATTTTCAAATTCGATCATTTCTGATGCCTTACAGTTTGCCAATCCTGACACACGTGCAATACCATCACCAATAGCCTGAACAATACCATATTCAGTAACGTCGACTTTTGTCTCAAATGATGAGATTTGATTTTCAATTTTTTTAATAAGTGCTTCTGTATTCATATAGATTATCGAGTTAACACATTTTTAAGTGTTACCAATTGATGAGCCAACGAACCATCATAAATATGATCATTGTATGTTGCGCTAAATCCTCCGATAACTGATTCGTCCACATGTGTTGATACTTCGGCTTCTATGGCGCCTGTCACCTTTCGAATTGAAGAAATCTCTTCTTCATTCAGGTTATAACGTGAATGAATATGAAGTGTTTCTCTTTCTGATGATTGCGCCTGTAGTCGCAGCACATGATCTAACATTTGTGGAAGTAACCCGGTTAAATTATTTTCACTAAGATATGAAAAGAATGCGTCAATTCTATTTTCTGCATCCTGTTGTTCAGATAACTTGAGCACCGTATGTGCAAGTGTTCGTGAGTTAATCATAAACTTAGTTTTGTTTAAGAATGTCTAATGCTCGCTTGTTAAGTGATGTATTTCGATCTTGATCTACATCTTCTTCTAGGATTTTTTCAACACCCATAGCTACAAGACCAGCTGTCTTTTCGAGCAGCTCTTTTTC
>CALBVO010000072.1 GCA_937970115.1 Minisyncoccota bacterium
GTTTACAAAAGGTGAAGCTATTGATGTGTATCAAGATGAACTTGATTCAGGTCTTATCATCTTTTTCGCTAAAAAACAGAATGATATTTTTCCTCTTTCTACTCTCAAAGAAAGTGGTTATATTAGCGATAAAGACTTTAATGCTTTGTTTAATAATTAAAAACCAAAAACGCTCAAATATTTGAGCGTTTTTTAAATCGTAAATTGGCCTTTTTCGTAAATGACTTTTTCTGTGCCGTCAGTAAGAGTTGCCGTAACCCTTCGATCTGTTGTTGATACCATATCCGTATGTACTGATGAGAAATTATATCCCATTTTTTCCCAACCTTTCTCTGAGACCTTGGATGGGTCTCCATCATAACAGTCACGATATGCCATCCCAAGAGCAATATGAGTATTCCCATATTTTCCTCCTATATTTTCATCATATAACGTCTCTCCCATTGGTTTGGTAATTCGTGAAAATCGGGCGTCAGTTAGTGAAAACTCACCAAGTTTATTCGCATTTTTTGTTGCAATCATTTCCTTCAGAACTTTTTCATTTTTTGTTGCTGATGATTTTATTACCAAACCATCTTTAAATTCTAGTTTAATACCATTGATAACATTTCCATATCGATACAAAGGTTGATTAAAATTAATCCAACCATTCGTTCCGCGCCAATCTGGACTGGTGAAGATTTCAAAACTCGGAACATTTGCTCCAGTTCCACCTCGCCACTTTACTTTTTTTGGAAGCGTGATGTGTAAATCAACGTCTTCACCTCTAATATGTAATTTTTGAATCTTTAGGTTATCTAGTTGTTTTGCTTTTTTGCGAATTTCTTTAATAGTTTGTTTCCATTTAGTAACTGGATTATTATCACGTAAATAACATGCTTTAATGATTTGATCCCAATATTCTTTTATTGAAAGACCTACTGCTTTTGCTGAAGCCTCTGTTCCATATAAGGCAACTGTTCTTGAAATCTCACCTCTACTCTCTTTCTCGAAGAACCATTTCATGTACGGTTTTGAAGCTTCATTTTTCATCATAATCTTTGCAGGATCAATGTTTTTCAGGAGCTCTGGATCTTCATCTGAAATAATAAAAACAGCATGATTAATAATATCTAGCATGTCTTTATGATATTTTTCATTAAAGTGTTGTAATTGTGATTTTGATGCTTCCTCAAAAAAGGTCTTGGCTGTTGAATACTTTGGATCACTGATCCTAAAATCTTCAATTACGTGACCTCCTTTTCGAACAATTTCTCGATAAATTGCCGCATATAAGGATTTACATGCTTCGTTTCCAACCAATCTCACAACCTCACCCTTTTTCATTCCTTTTCCATCATTTAAGCCAAAGTTCACAAGAACATCAGCGTATTTTTCTAATATTTTTTTACTTGGTGTATATGTTTTCATACAGATAATTATAAAGAAAATATAAAATTAAAAAACCTATTGCGGTTTTTTAATTTGCTTTAATTGAATATGTAATTCATTTAATTGATCTTCTGAAACGGATGATGGTGATTCCATCATTGGGTCTCTTCCCTCTCCATTTTTTGGGAATGCAATAACTTCACGAATAGTTCGCTCATTTTGCAATATCATCATAAGTCGATCAAATCCCCAGGCAATTCCTCCATGTGGTGGTGTTCCTGAGCCAAGAGCCTTGAGCATATGTCCGAAATTTTCTTGAATTTTTTCTTCAGAATGACCAAGAATTGAAAGAATAGATTTTAAAATCTCTGGGTCATGAGCTCGAACTGAACCTCCTCCAATTTCATACCCATTAAGACAAATATCATATTGTGCTGCCATAATATCAGCAATATTTTCTTTATTTTTTAGATTTTCAATGTGTTCAGGCTTAGAAAGTGAAAACGGATTGTGGGTAAATGTCCATTCCCCTTGAGCCTGAGGATCATCAGAATCGGCTGTTTTCTCAAAGAATGGGAAATCAACGACCCAACAAAAGGCTAATAGGTTTTCGTCATCTTTATTCTCTCGAATATCTGGTCGATCATTTCCGTATTTCTCCATAGCTTCGGCATATGGAATACGTGGAAATGGAATTTGTTGAATTTTCTTTTCTGGATAGAGCTCTGTCACAATCTTAATAAGAAGATCTTCGTTCATCTGCATAATATCCTCCTCGGATACAAATGACATTTCAATATCTAATTGCGTGAATTCCGGTTGCCGATCTCCGCGTAGATCTTCGTCACGCATACATCGTGCGAACTGGAAATACCGTTCCATTCCCGATGTCATCAATAATTGTTTGTATTGTTGTGGTGACTGTGGAAGTGCGTAAAAATTATGTGGTGACAATCGTGAAGGAACAACGTAATCTCGTGCACCTTCTGGTGTTGATTTTGTTAATATTGGTGTTTCTAACTCCAAAAAGTCGTTTTCATCTAGGTAATCTCGACATAGTTTTGCAACCCTGTGTCGCATTTTCATGTTGTTTTGCATACGTTCTGTACGCAGATCTAGATATCGGTTTTTTAGCCGCACTTCTTCATTGGTATTAACTGTTGATTCAGTGACTTCAAATACAGGAGTTTCCGCCTTGTTCAAAACCTTAAAATCAGTAATTTCCAATTCGACGTCTTTGACAAAGAAATCACGCTTACCGGTTTCTGCGACCTCCTCCTTGAATTCTTTGGCGTTTTTAACGTTTCGTTCATTAACAATCCCTGTTACCTCAACAACCCATTCTGGACGCAATGTTTTTGCGATTTCCAGAACCTCTGGCTTTCCGAAAACAACCCCTTGAACCTTTCCTGATGCATCTCGAAAATCAAAGAATGCCATTTTTCCCTGGTCTCGTGCAACATCAACCCAACAGTTAATGACTACTGTTTCTCCTTGTTGCTGGTGTAAATTTTTTATATGTGTTCGTTTCATAGTATGTATTACAGGTAAATAAAAATCCTGCATTAAATTAATAATTAATGCAGGGACGATTTTGATATAGACAAATCCGCGGTGCCACCCTGATTTCCTGTACAACAGGACGCTCTTTGTATAATTCCAGAGTGGAATATTTCACCTCGGCTGTGTCAAAGCGTCGTTGGTTAATTTTATTGTAGCAAATGAAGGAAATAAAAAAAGCAGTAACAATTATTTGTTACTGCATCTTAAATATTTAACGTTTTGCAATTTCATCTCGAATCTTAGCAGCCTTTTCGTAATCCTCATTACCTACTGCCTTATCAAGCATCTTTTGCAAATTTTCTAAACTAAACTCTTTTAATTCATCAATTTCTTCATGGCTAAATGTTGCACTAAATTCTTCTTCATAAGAAACTTCATCATAAAATATTGGAGGATTTTTAAAACAAATCCAATCATTACTTTTTGAATAATTTTCAGTTACAGATCCAGGCGCAAGGTACCAGTCTTTTACATCAAAATTAGGATCTTCTTCTAGATTAAGATCAAAAGAATCAGGTAATAGTCCATCTTCTAATTTATAGACTCCAATATAATTACCGTCATTAAGTGCAAGTATATCCTCTATATTATATATCACTTCAGTATCAAGAGGTATACATAGCAAACTCTTACTTAAAACAAAGTCATTAGAAAATATGTAACCCATAGTCTCAGTTTCCATATTTCTTAATGAGTTTTTTGGTATTTCTACTCTAAATTCTCCAGATATTGCCATATTTACGATTTTATATTTTCTAAATAAATTATTACATAAAAATATAAAATGTCCAAAAAAAAGACCATGTTGTAAGGTCTTTTTATAATAATTTTTTAGTTTTATCTCTGATTTTTGCAGCCTCTTCATAATCTTCATTTGTAACTGCTCTATCTAGATTCTTTTGCAAGACATCATAAGTATTATTTGTAGATTCAGCTATTACTTCATCAAAAGTATTATTTATCTCATTCAAAAATTCTTCAGTGTCTTTTTTTTCTTGTCTATTTGGACGCGCTGTTTCTTCGATGTCATGAGGTTTAATTTCTTCTGGTGGTAAATCTATACCTATACTGTTTAAAAAATTTTCCATATATTTAATTTAATCTCGTCCACCGACGATTTTTAGTAAGTTTACAAAAATCATAATAAAATTAATGTACATATGCAAGGCTCCTAAGGTAATCATCTTATCTAAATCTACTCCACGCTCACTGTTGAGGTACATTTTTTTGTATGATTGTGCGTCATATACCGTTAATCCAGAAAACACCAATACGGCAATAATAGTAACAATCCAATCAAGACGACTTGATGCAAGGAAAATATTTGCAATTGATGCAATAAAAACTCCCCACATTCCCGTATAGAGAAATACTCGCCATCCTGACATATCATATTTCATATTTTTACCTACCATGGCTAATCCTGCAAATATTGCGATCGCAGCAATAAATGTCGAAATCAATGTTGCCCCAGTGTAAATAATCAAAATTGCACTCAGGGTCAGTCCACTCACCGCTGAATACAAATAGAATAATCCACGTGCCTGAGGTTCGGATAATTTATTAATTCCCCATTGAATTCCAAAGAGTAAAATAAGTTGAATTCCAATAATACCGTAATAAAAAATCTGAGAGCTGAATATTGTATTTAGTATTTGTGCACCAAACTTTGTATGTACTGCAATAAATGCAACAATTGCAGTTATGAGGACGCCAAGTGCCATTTTCGAATAAATTTTTCCAAAGAATAATCGTAATCCATCGCTTTGAGCATGTTGAGCATGTGATAATGTTTGTGTTTGTGTTTGTGTTTGTGTTTGTTCCATATTTAAATTGTAGCAAAAGAAAAAAGTTAGTAAAACTAACTTTTATATTAAAGATACCTTTTGGCATCACCCTTTTTGTCATAAAGATCATCGATAAGATCCTTGTTCTTCTCTATAAAGGTACTTTTATTTTCTTCTGATGAATCTTTAGGCGCCTCATCTGCATTATTAAAATTCAGTTCAAATTGTTTTCCTTCCATATTATTTTTTGCGTCTAAATGCTAATAATAAAATTCCTCCGACAATCAAAGCGGAAACACCTTCTATCATATTCTCCTGTTGGCTTTTTTGAAATCGAATCATTTCTTCTTGCCTTCGATCAATCATACATTTTCCAATTTCAGCGTCATTACGAATCGCATTCACACCATCAATCACTGGTTTTGAATAATCATAACGACATGATTCTTCTGTAATATATGAATATGGGTCACTATCAAACATCACGAGTTTTAACGAAGAACTAATGGTCATAATTCCACCAACCGATGCAATAATAATCCCAGCAGCAAAAGCGAGTGCTGGCACGATTTTTGTAATCCAATGTTTTTTATCTGACATAGATTTATTATAGCAAAAAAGCAGGTTACAAACCTACTTTTTCTCGTACCTCTTTCATTTTTGTTTGGGTAATTTTTTGTATTTTTGATTTCCCTTCATCCAAAATTTGACGAACAATACCTGGATTATCCTCAAAATATTTTCTTTTTTCTCGCATTGGTTCAATAAACGCTAGATAGTTTTCTAATAGCATTTTTTTTGAATCACCATAACCAAGCCCACCTTCTTCGTATCCTTTACGAATTTCAGCACGTTGATCAGATGGAGTAATCAGTTTATGCAAGGCAAATACATTACATTCGTCTGGATTTTTTGGTTCTGCAGGTAATTTACTATCGGTAACAATTCCCATGATTGCCTTTTTGATTTCTTTGTCAGTTCCAAATAATGGAATAGTATTTCCATATGATTTAGACATTTTTTGACCATCGGTTCCTGGTACAATTGCGACATCCTCAACGATATGTTCTTGGGGTTCAGTAAATGTTTCTCCATAGATATTATTAAATTTACGAGCAATCTCACGCGTCATTTCAACATGTTGAATTTGATCTTTACCAACTGGGACTATTTCTGAATCAGGCATCAAAATATCTGATGCCATTAATACTGGATAATCAAAGAGTCCCACAGATGCCTCTATTCCCTTTGCTGTGCGGTCCTTGAATGCATGAGCACGTTCTAGCCATGGAACCGTAACTAAACAATTAAATATCCATGTTAATTCAGTCAGTTCAGGAATATCTGATTGTTTGTATAAGGTTACCTTCTCTGGATCAAGACCAATCGCTAAATAATCAAGCACAAGATTATAAATACTATCACGTAATTCTGCACCATTATGCATCGTTGTTAGTGCATGATATTCAGCAATAAAAACATGCATGTGATATTCATCTTGCATTTCTACAAATTGCTTCATGGCACCAAAATAGTTTCCTAGATGTGGTCGTCCTGTTGGTTTAACACCAGAGAGTGCGGTTTTTTGAGTGTGTTTCATAATTATTTACTTACATTAATCAGTGTTCGTGTTGGGAATGGAATATCAATATGTTTTTTATCAAAAATTTCCTTAAGACGTTTACGCAATTCACCCGCAACGGCAAATTGCTCTCGAGGGAGTACCTTTGAGAGTACGCGTATATCAATAGATGAACTGTTTAATTCATCGACACGTAAAAAATAAGGAGCTTCGATTATTTTGGGTCCAAATTCTGGATCAGTAGCCATTTCCTTTCCAAGATTATTAATAATAGTGCGCACATTGTTCAAGTCAGACGAATAACCAACTCCAATTACAATATTAACCATTGAATAATCCATAGACGAGTTTGAGCTCACAGAAATTTCACTATTTGGAATATAATGAATCGTACCATCTAAATCTCTTAATTTTGTAATTCGCAAAGTCATTCCTTCTACAACACCACTCTTTCCTGCGATTTCAACAATATCACCAATACGAAA
>CALBVO010000073.1 GCA_937970115.1 Minisyncoccota bacterium
ATTAGCAACACAACAAGCCCTTGCATCTGAGTGTGTAGCTGATCTAGGTGGAAATGATAAATTTTGGCAATACCACGACAGAATTTTTGAAACAACAGAGTCAAACATAGGGATGGAAGCTTCAGAGTTAACGACTTTGGCAAAAGAGGTTGGAGTAAATGTTAATGAGTTTCAAGCATGTCTTGATTCTGAAAAATTCATGGCGGAGGTTCAAGCAGATATGAAATCAGGAGCTGACGCTGGAGTAACAGGTACACCAGGAAACATTATTCGAAACAACAAAACAGGAGAAGTACGATTTCTTCCAGGAGCATATCCAATCGAAGCAGTTCAGGCAGCTATTGATGAATTAAAATAGCAATGAATACAACAGATAAATTAAAAAGAATATTTGCTGTACTAACTATAATAAGTGGGTTACTTCATTTAATCATTGTATCTATGATGCATAGAGAAAATTTTGTTGAGCTATGGTTTTTCAGCGTATTTGGACTTATTCAACTTTATTTAGGGTTTCGATCATATGGTAAAAGTAAAAATACTAATTATTTTACAGGAGCAATTATTGTTAATGTAATATTTATTACCTTATGGTTACTTACACGTATATTTAACGCTCCATTCGCTACGTATTCAGAGGCAATAACATCGTTTGATACACTTATTGCTCTTGTACAAATAGTAGCTATTTATATCGCAATTCGTGTCTTTCAAAAGCACCAAGTAGGTATTAAATCAATTGCTATTATTCTTGCTCTTGCCACAGGTCTTGGTGTTACTAATTTTGCGGTTGCAAAAGCTTCCGAGAAAGTGTTCAAAAGTATTCCAATATCAAAACATCCACATAAACATTCTATTATGGAAATGTTTAAAGCTCCTGTTACATCAGAAAGCTCAAAACAATTTAATGTTATGGGTATAGATATGAATGAAAAACAAGCTCGCGAACATTGTAATTTTCCTGGTATGGAGCAAATGGAAGTATGTGCTCAATTCATGGACGAAAACGGAGAAATTACTCCTGTAGTATAAGAAGTCTATGTCCCCGAAGGACATGATAATAGTGATGGTCATCACGGTTAATAATAACTAAAACTAATAACAATTATGAAGAAAACTATTTTAATAATCGCAGGAATTCTTGTGATTGGAGGTGGTGTATATGCATATATGCAAACTCAAAATCAAGACGCTCAATCTGTTGAAAAAACTATCAATTTGATGGGAATTGAGATGACAGAGGAACAAGCAAAAGATCATTGTAAGGTAATGCCGAATATGGCTGGGTGTGCAGAATACCTAAATTAATATTATGAAAAAAATACTATTAATAACTGGTCTTTTTGTAGTCGCGGGGATTGTATTCATTGCAAGTCAAAACAAAACAGAGTCACCACTAACATACGCTCTTTCAGAGAGGCAAGTAAACAAACTAGAAACAGTAAGAACATCAGAAGTCGTAGAGTTAAAAGATGGCGATACTTACGTCATTGATGCAACAATTGTAAAACAAGAAGTTGGAAATCAGACTATTAAACGCCTAGCGTACAATGGTCAGATTCCTGGTCCAATTCTAAAAGCACCACGTGGATCAAAAGTAACTATTATTCATAACAACAAAACAGATGAAGCTACAGCATTACATTCACATGGATTGCGTGGAGAGTCTCGCTACGATGGTGCTGCACCATTAACACAAGATCCAATTCCAGTTGGTGAATCATTCACCTATGAACTTGAATTTCCAGATGTAGGGGTATATTGGTATCACCCACACGTTCGAGAGGACTATGCACAAGAAATGGGTCTATATGGTAACTATATTGTTGAGGAAGAAAACTACTGGGGATCAGAAGCGTCAGATAAATATCTAATCTTTGATGATTTTGATACTGACGGCGTATTTACTCCAGATGAAGAAACTCATACTTTGATGGGAAGATTTGGAGACAAGCTCCTTATTAACGATCAAGAAAACTACCAAGTGAATATAGAAGCAGGACAGATTGGACGAATCTTTATTACCAACGTAGCAAATACGCGCACCTTTGATATTGAATTTGAAGGGACTGATATGAAATTAGTTGGTGGAGACAATGGACGAGTTCAAAATGAAACATTGATTGATAATATTGTTATTGGAACATCAGAACGTTCAATTATTGAAGTTCTTTATGATACACCTGGAACTTATGCTATTAATCATAGGGGTGAAAAAATGGGAGAAGTTGTAGTAACTGAATCAACTAAAAAATCTCAAAAGTCATCGTTTAACAATATGCGAAACAGTGATGATGATTACCAAACAGTTATCGATAATCTCGACTCATTCCTTGCTCAGGAGCCAGATAAGAAACTACGTATAGATATCGAAATGAAAGGAATGATGGCAGACATGATGGCTATGGGAGTTGAAGAAGTTGAACGAGACGGAAAGACCATGTATAAAATGATGGGTCTTGAATTAAATCTAGAACAAGCCATTGAACACTGTGGTCTTATGGAAATGGTTGGCTGCGAAGAACTTCTCGAGGGAAATGCAGGCGAAGAGATGGAGGAAGATGACGGTATTGAATGGGAAGACGATATGGCAATGATGAACGCTATGTCTAACACCGACAATATTTCATGGAAACTGATTGATGAAGCTACAAATGAAAAACCAACAATGAATGATTGGAATTTCAATCAAGGTGATTTCGTAAAGGTAAGAATTTACAATGACCCAAGCTCAATGCATCCAATGCAACATCCAGTTCATTTTCACGGACAACGATTTGTTGTGTTATCTCGTGATGGAGAAGTAAATGATAATTTCCAATGGAAAGATTCAGTATTGGTACCAACAGGACAGACTGTTGATATTCTTATTGAAATGACAAATGATGGAGATTGGATGGCGCATTGTCATATTGCAGAACACAATGCTGCAGGAATGATGTTTAACTTTAAAGTTAATAACTAGCCGACAAAAAAACACTCCATTGAGTGTTTTTTTGTTTAACAACTATCTTTAATAAGGAGTTTTTAACAACCCTTCTCGTGATAGCTGTCAATGGTGATCCCACGGGGAATCGAACCCCGATTTCCAGGATGAAAACCTGATGTCCTAACCATTAGACGATGGGACCAAATATTGCATATAATTGATATTGCAACGGAAAGGAGTATAGCATAGCTATTCTAATTTGCAATAAAAAATATAAACATAATGATCAGTTTTTCATTGCAAATTATTGTATGTTTCTTATAATAATATTAATTAAATGAACACGTTTCTACGTGTTTTATTTTGACTCAATCTTATTTTATGGAGAATACACAAATTATAATTTTGGCAGCAGGTAAGGGGACACGTATGGGTGGCGATATACCAAAAGCCCTTACTCAATTAGGAGATCAATCTATGTTAGAACACGTTATTGATACTATTGAATCAATTCCCGAAAATATACACAAGCCAATTGTCGTTGTCGGATACAAGGCCGAGATGATTCGAGAAACACTAGGGGATCGCGTAGTCTATGTAACCCAAGAAGAGCAAAATGGTACCGGCCATGCAGTAACATGTGCATTCCCAGAGTTATTGGAAACTACCGATCAAATACTTGTTCTGTATGCTGACCAACCATTTATTTCAAAAGAGACTATTTTAGAAATTACTCAACTAAAACAAGAATCAAATAATTCTCTAGCTATTGCCACGGCATGTATTAAAGATGAAAATCTCTTTCGCGAGCAATTTTTCAATTTTGGTCGTATCATGCGTGACCCTGCAGGACACATTAAATCAATCGTAGAATGTAAAGATGCAACCAAAGATCAAAAAGAAGTCCGCGAAGTAAATCCAGCATATTTTTGTTGTGATATTCCGTGGGCTATTCACTGTTTGAAATCTCTTAAAAACGATAATGCTCAGGAAGAATATTATCTAACAGATTTGGTTAAAATTGCATTTGAAGAATCACATTATATTGATTCAATCCAAATTAACGAGAAAGAAGCTCTCGGTGCAAATACACCAGAACAGTTAGCTGTGTTAGAAAAGTATCTTGATAAATAAACCATTTTTTAATGGTTTTTGTTATACTGTAATTATATGAAAAATATCTTAGCTATTATTATCGCTGCGGCAATTGGATTAGTTGCCTTATATTATGGTGGTAAATATTTCACAAAAAATTTTACACATACTTCAGATCCCGTGTACAAAGAAGCAGGTAACTTTACTCAAAAAGAAATTACTTTCAATTATAATAGGAACGAAGATTTACCCATAGAACAAAATAGTCAATCAGGCATTGCTCAACCAGTTAATGAAGAGTTAATGAGTATTAGTATTCCATTATTTGGAGAAACAACAGTGGTGTATAAAGAATACCTCGTCCCAAGATCAACGGCTGTTTTGAATGCAGGATATACCAAACTATTTTCTTTGGACTCAAACCCAACGGAATCTGAATTCATACGAAATTATGTCGATGGTTCTGGTCTTGAATTTGATTCCGTTAGTCTAAGTAATGGTGTTGTACGTTTGAATTTGAGTGGGCAATATATGGGAATGCATTTTGGTGACTATGCCTTTAGACAACAAATTAATGCTCTTGCGTTCCAGTATTCAACCGTTAATAGTATCGAAGTATATCTGAATGATTCTCGATTTAATTGGTGTAATTTTTCTGATGCAGATGCCTCTGAAAGTGGATGTGATACTACACCTCAATATTGGATAGATGCTAAATAAAACCACCACTGATGGTTTTTTGATTTAACCACATGCTTCGTGTAAACTACAGATAGTAATGGACCGAATTATGAGACTTTTTAATAAAGAATTTTCACAGATCTCCGAGGCTGCTTTGGTGCTTGGGTTTTTTACCTTGATGTCTCAGGTATTAGGGATTTTTCGTGATCGATTTCTGGCTGGAAATATCGGAGCAGGAAGTACCTTAGATATTTATTACGCAGCATTTCGTATTCCTGACTTATTGTTCACTTTGGGTGCAGCATTGGTTTCAGTATCAATTTTGATGCCGTTCCTAAAAACACAGCTATCTAAATCAAAAGAAGAAGGTCGCCGATTTGTTCATGAGATTTTTACGGTTTTCTTTGCTGGTATTAGTGTTGTTGCGTTGATTTGTTGGATTTTCATGCCATATATCGCAGAATATCTTTTCCCTGGATTTAATTCAATTGAGCTAGCTGACACTATTACTTTGTCACGGATTATGTTGCTCTCACCAATTCTTTTGGGTGTTTCAAATTTGCTTGCAACGATTACACAAGCTTTTAAAAAGTTCTTTGTCTATGCTATTGCGCCTGTATTCTATAATCTCGGTATTATTCTCGGTATTGTTTGGCTCTATCCATTATTCGGGATTCCGGGTCTAGGATATGGAGTATTGATTGGTGCTGCATTACATATGTTGATCCAAATTCCTGTTGTTGTAAAACAAGGACTCATGCCACAATTCACACGAACTATTGATTGGCCGCATATTCGAACAGTAGTAGGCCATTCATTGCCGCGAACCATTACCTTGTCGATGTCAAAAATTGTATTTCTTATTTTCGTTTCTATCGCATCAACATTAGTATCAGGAACAATTTCTGTATTTAATTTGTCATATAATTTGCAATCAGTACCTTTGGCAATTATCGGTGTATCATATTCTGTCGCTGCATTTCCTGTGTTGGTTGATTTCTTTAATAATAATAACCACACACAATTTATGACCCATGTTATGGGGCCAATTCGTCAAATTGTATTTTGGTCGCTACCGGTTATTTCATTATTTGTTATCTTACGAGCTCAGATTGTTCGAGTCATTCTAGGAACAGGGAATTTTGATTGGTCAGATACTCGACTTACCGCTGCGTCATTGGCCTTGTTTATCATCTCGGTTGTAGCACAAAGTATTATTTTGTTGCTCATTCGTGCCTACTACGCATCAGGGAGAACCTGGAAGCCGTTATGGATTACCTTGGTATCTTCTGCGAGTACGATCCTATTGGCATATATTTTTGTAACAGCGTTTAATAGTATTCCAGGTGTTCAAGTTTTCTTTGAAGGTTTACTACGAATCCAAGGAGTACCAGGATCTAGCGTTATCATGTTGTCGCTAGCGTATTCGGTTGGAATGTTTTTGAATTTGATATTACTCCTCTCAAGTTTCAAAAAAGATTTTTCATATTCTAATATTTTTGGAATTAAAAAAACTTTTTGGCAGTCATTTATGACCTCAGTATTGATGGGAATTGTTGCGTACGGGATGTTACAATTCTTGGACCCATATTTTTCGCAAGATACGACCATAGGAGTTTTGGGGCATGGTTTGATTTCTGGAATTGTGGCGATTGCACTAGGGGCACTCATGCTGTATATATTGAAAAATGAAGAATTCATTATTTTCACGCGAGCACTGCGCAAGAAATTATGGAAAACAAAAATCAGTCACCATGGAGAAATATAAATACGAGTCATCGTGTTTTTTATTTTATTTTCGTTATACTTTTAAAATGAATAACGCTAAAAAAATTTGGAATTACTTTGGTCCTGTTTTTAAGAAATATAGTCTATATGGTGTTTTATCTATAATGTTTTTTACAGCTTGGGTTTTATTAAGCAATATTGTAAAGCCAATTATCTATAAGCAAATGATTGATCAGGCTAGTAATCAAGTTTCATTATCATTCTTTTCTATTGATGTTTTCATTCCTCTAATGACGGGGTTAATTATTATCTTGCTTTTCAATCATCTTGTTGCACGTCTTGGAAGTCACTTTTTAGTGCTTTTTAATGGCAAGTCTAGTTTGGAAATTGATCGTAGAGGTTTCGAACACATTACTCGACACTCATATAATTTTTATGCAAATAATTTTGTAGGTACGCTTACAAATAAAGTTGCACGTCTCACTGCCAAATACAGAAATTTGTTTGAGACAATAGGTTTTGGTTTTTGGCTATTAGTTGTAAATATTGTTGCGAGTGTAGTTGTACTAAGTTATCAAAATATATCAATAGGAATTTTATTTGCGATTGCAATGAGTATTTTTATTATTTTTTCTATTTCTTTTACAAAAAAACAAGCTAATTTTGATAAAACCCGCGCAAAAAAGGGTTCCATTACAAAAGGGGTTTTGTCAGATTCGATCACTAATATTTTAAATATTAAAATATTTAGTGCAATGAATTATGAATATGATTATTTTGACGTCTTTTTAAGGGGATATAATATTGCAAGTTTTAAGTCATGGTTTTATCAAAATAGGGTTCGTATTTATAAGAGTATTTTCTTTTTCTTTTTTGAATCTTTAGTAATTGGTTTATCTCTTTATCTGTTTATAAATCAGCAAATTTCTATAGGGACCCTTGTATTGGTTCAAGCATATGTCTTAAGTATTGGGGCCAATGCATGGAATTTAGACAAGGCTCTTACCGGCTTTATTGAGGTTTATTCAGACACCGTAGATGCTATTGATGTTGTTACTACAGATATTTCTGTGGTAGATAATCATACACCTGAGAATATTAATATGAATATAGGTAGAGTTGATTTTCACTCAGTTTCTTTTACTTATCCAGAAGGTGATCACGTATTCAAGAAATTTAACCTTGATATCCCAGCAGGGCAATCAATAGGGGTTGTTGGTAAGTCAGGTTCAGGAAAAACAACCTTAACAAAATTATTATTAAGATTTTACGATATCGATTCTGGAGAATTAACTATCGATAGTCAAAACATAACCATGGTTCGTCAGGATGATTTACGTTCAAAAATTGCCTATATTCCACAGGAAACTATTTTGTTCCATCGAACAATTTATGAAAATATTGCATATGGAAATCCAGATGCGAGTCGTGATGAGGTCATGCAGGCAGCACGATCAGCACATGTTGACGAATTCGTTCAAAACCTAGAGCAAGGATATGAAACCAAGGTTGGTGAACGAGGAATTAAATTATCTGGTGGTCAAAGACAACGTATTGGTATTGCACGAGCCATGTTAAAAAAGGATGCACCAATTCTCGTATTAGATGAGGCAACGTCATCTTTGGATTCAATGAGTGAACAATATATTCAAGACTCATTTGAAAAATTATCTGAAAACAGAACAACGATTGTTATTGCACACCGATTATCAACCATTCAAAAAATGGATAGAATTATCGTGATGGATAATGGAGAAATTATTGAAGATGGATCACATAAAAAATTATTGGCAAAAGGAGGGTACTATGCAGGGTTATGGAATTCACAAGTAAATGGGTTTATTCAAGAATAAAATATAAAAAACACAGATTAATTTGTGTTTTTTTTGAAGAAGAAATTATTCTCGACCACCGTGGAGAAAGTCTTGGTATGTTTTTAGTTCATCCCATTGGCCAACATGAGCCATGTGAGCTTGCTTTGGCCAGCTCTTTGGATCATGCATGGCAAATCGTTTACCTGCACGTTCTAATATAGATTTAAGATTAGTATCAGGTGTTTGCGCGAGCTCTCGCCAAGTATGAATTCCATTATTATTCAAGATCTCTTCGATTTTTGGACCGATACCTTCAATAACTTGCAAATCATCTTTTGTAGAATAGATTGGCTCTGGACTATAATTAGCAACAGGCGCAACAGGCGCAACAGGCGCAACAG
>CALBVO010000074.1 GCA_937970115.1 Minisyncoccota bacterium
TCGCCAAAAACCTCATCAGTAATTTTTCGCAAATTATGTACCTCATTATCGTCGATAGACATAAAGATCACGCCATCGTCCGTCAATAAATCTCGTGCCACAATTAATCGTTCATACATCATAGATAGCCAATCGCTGTGAAATCGTCCATTAGTGTCGGTGTTTTTGAATAATTTTCCACCCTCTGAATCTTCTACGCCTATTTCGTCTTCGTAGTCATCTTTTGATACGGCAAATTTATCACTATAAACAAAATCCCTTCCCGTATTATATGGCGGATCAATGTAAATCATTTTAATCTTCCCTAGATACGATTCCTGCAGGACCTTTAATACCTCGAAATTGTCTCCTTCAATATATACGTTTTCTGTTTCGTCAAAATTAACACTGGATTCTCGATCGGGTCGTAATGTTTTGTTAATAGGTGTATTTGCCTTTAAAATACTTGCTCGTTTTCCTGGCCAGTCTAGACGGTATCGTTCGTCAGAGCCATCAGCCAGACTGTCTGATAAATGTTGTTTTAATAGTTCGAAATCAACGACCTTTTTAATATTTCCTGATTCATCGGTTGATTCAGTAATCACCTGTGGAAAAAGTTGTGCGATGTTTTCTACGTTTTCATCTGTAATATTTTTTGTTTGGGGAAGAATTTTTTTCATGATATACCCAGTATACCAAAATGCACATTATCTTATACTCCCCAGCTCCACCTTCTTTTTTTGTAATTCTTGATTCAAGATGATTTGCTTGTTGAATTGTTTTTCTTTTTTGATTTTGGATTGAAGTGCAGAAATATCTCTTGATAATATATCTCGAAGTTTATCCCTCTCTACAATCTCAGCAAAATTTTCATTACTGATATCGGTATCTATTTTTCGAGAAATAAATTGTTTAATTATTTTTTGATATATATGTTCAATGGTATTTCCTGTAAAATCAAATACCATATCAGGATTCCAATCTGAAAAATAATATCGTCTACTTGAGTCTTCTTTAACTGTCATTCCGTATGCACGATCTGATTCATATTCAAAAATATATAAAATGGCATATGGAATAGTTTTATCTATTATTTGTAGAACTTTTTTGGGAATTTCTCTGTTTTTTAATTCAATATGAAAAATATGTAATTCTTCAATGTTCTCTGTACCCACTATATTGACCGTATGTTCAGATAATTTATAAGCCCATGTAATACGTTTAATACCATCCGTAAATTCTTGTTTTAATTTTGAATTGACTGTAGCTTTTTCAAAAAACTTTGATTTTGGAATAAACCGATCCACGATTGTCGATTCTGGTAAATTAAAATATGTCATATTATTTGATTACCAAAAATGCGATTAATTCAAAGTCTTCAAGGCCTTTTACATTATTCATTAATGCGGTTGTTCCACCTGATGAGAATAGACTATCGATGTCTGAATCATCTTTAACAGTGATAATTGATTCTATGGTGTTTCCCAGTAAGCCAGAATAGGTAGACATATTTTTCCCATCATTTGTTTCATTATTAAACAATTCATAAACCTCTGGAATTGGCTCATTATGCCCCTTGGCCATTGCACGCAATATATCGAGCGTATTTTTTACATTCAAGTGATTTGAAAGAATTGCACCGTCTTGTTTGATATATACCAGATAGAATGGATGAAGTTGATTAATGTCATCAATATTTACATCAGTATTAATATTTTTTAATACGTAGATAACCCCTTCATCAATTCCTTTTTCAGGTTTTTTTGGACATACCGCGTGCATTCCATTCGGTACTCCAGAGAGGTCTTTTCCTGTATTTATATAATTGATCAGATCCATACGGAAGTCATTTAATCCTAGATCTGTTATCGAAATACCTGAGTCCATATCTTCTATGTCTACCACCTCGTCTTTTAATTTCTCGAGTTGTTGTTTTCGAAACTGTAGATCACTAGATTGATTGGTTAGCACGTTGTCTTCCCCTGTTGCTGTCATGTCAGCCATTATCATCCTACCCTCTACACGACCCTTTAGATTTATATAATCATCGAGAGAAATTTGTGGCCAGAAGTTAATTAATTGAATATCAGTATTAGTTGATCCGATTCGGTCAACACGTCCAAAGCGTTGAATAATACGAACAGGATTCCAATGAATGTCATAGTTAATTAAGGTATCACAATCCTGCAAGTTTTGACCCTCTGAAATACAATCTGTAGCAATAAGGATATCGATTTCTGGCTCTCCATCATGTTTTGATTTTCTTTTTTTAGAACGTGGCGAAAAATGAATGAGTAAATTATTAAATTGATTCGAAGTATCAAGTGTACAAAGGTTTATACCTGTTCCTGTGATTTTTGCTGAATGCAGATCATGCGCTTCTGACGCCCAATCTGAAATATGTTTGTAGAGGTAATTTGCAGTATCAGCAAATGCTGTAAATATAATTACCTTTTTATTACCTTCATTTATTTGATTCTCAATTTTATCGGTAATACATTTTTTTAAATCATTCAATTTTGAATCAAGTTTAGGAGATACTTTTTGCATTTCTTCAAGAATATCTTTTGCTATATTCAAGTCCTGAAGAAGATCTTGTTTCCATCCTGCTGTATTCATATCAGCAAGATTTATCTTAACTTTTCCATTGGTACTGAATTCATCATCAAGCCAGTCATCACTTTCAGCATCAAGATTCACATCAGATATTTGTGTCGTTTCTGCTTATGAAGCAGATCCAGTATTTTCAAATTTTTCAATATTTTTAATGCTCCCATCTACAGCATTAACAAATTTTTCTAATGTAATACGAAATGAATCAACAGAACTTTCTAGGCGTTTTAATAAATTAA
>CALBVO010000075.1 GCA_937970115.1 Minisyncoccota bacterium
GTAAACCCTTGTTCGGTGATATTATGGAAAACCAAACAACCTGGGTAACATTGCATATCGAAGAACACTATCCTGAATTATTTCCGCAAATAGTTAAGGCAGGGAAGTCACACGATAGCAATCAAATACAAGAAATCTTTACGCAAATTGATCTGGTAGCACCCTATGAGAGTGAATTTCAAAAACGTGCAGCATTAATTGCGAATATTTCTGATGAATACAAGGAAATAAAAGACAAGGCAAAATCTGTTCTGGAACTTCTCGTGTTAAAATAAGACCTATGAAAATCATAGGTCTTATTTTTCCTCATCAACTATTTAATAATCATCCAATTTTGGATCATTGCGAAAAAGTCTATTTGATTGAAGATAGCCTCTTTTTTGGTGATAAACATACGAAATTAAAATTTCATACACAAAAGATTCTGTTCCATCGAGCCAGTATGAAATCCTATGAAACATATTTAAAAGATCAAGAAATCGATGTAACCTACATCACACACAATCCAGAAAAAACCATTATTGATGTATTAAACGAAATCAACCCAGAACAGGTTGTTTGCGTTGACCCAACTGATTATTTATTGGAACGCCGTCTGCAGAGGTATATGGGCGAAAACCTCACCCTCCTTCCCTCGCCTTTGTTTATTAATACTCGCGAGGAAAATAAACAATGGTATGAACAACATCCAAAATATTTCATGCAGGAGTTTTATAAATACCAACGCCGTAAATTAAATATTCTCCTCGAGTCTGACGGAACACCAACTGGCGAACGATGGTCATTTGATGATGAAAATCGCAAAAAAATTTCCAAATCAGAAATCCCAAATATTCCCGCTGAACCAGAAAATAATGAAAACGAATATGTAGATGAGGCACGGGACTATGTTATCCAAAATTTCGCTGATAATTACGGTTCAATTGAACGTTTTTGGTATCCTGTAACCCACGCCGAGGCGCAAGAATGGTTGCAGCAGTTTCTGACCATTCGATTTGATACATTTGGGATTTATGAGGACGCCATGGTGTCAGATCACAGCGTTTTGTATCATTCGGTACTATCACCATTATTGAACGTTGGATTACTGGAACCAATGGACGTGGTGAATCAGGCATTGGCATTCGCAGAGAAACAAAATATTCCAATCAATTCTCTCGAGGGATTTATCCGTCAGATTATCGGATGGCGAGAATATATCAGAATGCTATACGAACATGAGGGCACGAAAATGCGTAATAACAACAACTGGAATCATGTCCGAAAACTGGGTGCGGAATATTGGACCGGACATACCGGTATTGATCCCATTGATGAATCGATTGGTCGTATACTAAAAACCGGCTATGCACATCATATTGAACGATTAATGTTACATGGGAATTTCCTGTTTCTGAATGAGATACAACCAGATGATACCTATAAATGGTTCATGGAAATGTTTATTGATAGTTATGATTGGGTAATGGTCCCTAACGTATACGGAATGACCCAAAATACCTCCCGTGGTCTGATGACTACCAAACCCTACATCAGCGGATCAAACTACATCAGCAAAATGAGTAATTATAAAAAAGGTCTATGGAATGAAATATGGGATTCGTTGTATTGGTCGTTCATTATCAAACATCTGGATTATCTGAAAAAAAATGGGCGTATGTTTTTCGTCACCAATCGCGCAAATAAATTCACCGACGAACAAAAAGAAATCTATGAAAAAACAAAACAAGAATTTTATAGCTCACACCAACGAATCCAAAACCTGCCCGGTATGTAATCGGATATTTTATAATCGCAAACGCTGGTCAGCTCGTGGTATTTGGAATGAGATTAAATATTGTTCGGATAAATGTCGGAAGAATAAAAAAGACTAGTTAGGTCTTTTTATTTTATCTTATTTGTTATATCTATATTTCTTTGGTCTTCCAAGAATTTTTTAGTCGTCGATATAACGAATCCATTTTCATATCCTTTTTTCTTTGCATATTCTTTTGCAACATCTTTTGGGGTCAAAAGAGCTTTTATAATTTCTCCATCCTGAGTAAATAATACTACTGCTAGAAAATCAAAGTTCCATGAACGAATAATCCCTAATTGAGTTGTTGCTGATTTTGTAGTTTTTCTTGCCTTTACTTGGTAAAATAGACCATCTTTTGTTTCAATATCAGCACTTTGATGTGATGCTGTTAGTAATTCTCCAGAAAGATATTCACAAATAATATATTCAGCATACTCACCTACTAAATTAGAAGTTCTACCTAATTCTTTTTTAAGTATGTTTGCGGATATATTATAATTTTTCCATGCTTGTTTAAGATTGTTCACATTTCTATCATACCAAATCTTTTTAAATTAAAATGACAACTATTCGTAAATTAAAAAACAGGATGAAATTCGAGGCAGCAAAAAATATTTTTATAAGTCGTCCAAACGGACGGTGTTAAAAATATTTTGAAGCTAACAAAGAAGTTCGCCTGTTTTTAATTTAACCTTCAAAATTAGCTAGTGCTGTTTTATAGGTACTAATCGCCCGCTCCCTCGCCATCTTATGTTCCACCACCCTAGCCACATATCCAATTCCAAAAAATTCTGGGACCCATTTTCGTACATATTCATTATCTGGGTCGAATTTTTTCATTTGGGTTTCTGGATTAAAGACCCGGAAATAGGGTGCGGCGTCTACCCCGCTGCCGGCTGCCCATTGCCAATTTCCTACGTTTGATGATAATTCATAATCAAATAATTTCTCGGCGAAATACCGCTCGCCCTCTCGCCAATCGATCAGTAAATGTTTACACAGGAAACTGGCCACCACCATACGCACGCGATTGTGCATATAACCGGTTGCGTTTAATTCACGCATTCCGGCGTCTACCATTGGATAGCCTGTTTGGCCGTCTTTCCATTTTTGTAGATCATCGGGCGCGTCTCGCCATGGCACCGAATCATATTTTTCGCGAAATGCCTGATTCACGCTATGCGGGAAATGCCACAGGATTTGCATAAAAAATTCTCGCCAGATTAATTCTCGCAGGTAGGTATCATCGTCTGATTGAATGGCCTGTTTAACCAGTTTACGGATACTGATGGTTCCAAATCGCAATGCCGTTCCAACATAACTGGTTCCATGTTGTGCTGGAAAATCACGCGTAGATCCATAATTATTGATAATATCTGAACTGGTATTCATCACAGGGAATGGAATATCCGATTGCGTGAATCCAATATCTGGCAGAGATAAAAATGGTAATCGTGTATTGTTAATATAATTCTGGATATTCGTATTATATTCAACCAAATCATTCTGGGGATTAAAACGTGCTCGCCATCGTTTCATATAGGGTGTATATACCACGTAGGGGGTGCCGTCGTCTTTGACGACTTCTGATTTTTCAAAAATGACTTGGTCTTTGTAGGTTAATAG
>CALBVO010000076.1 GCA_937970115.1 Minisyncoccota bacterium
TGATTTAGGTGAACAATGTGAAGGTCCACGTAATTCTTTACCTCTAGATTTAGGAGGTCAAACGTGTAATAGTTTAGGATTTGGTAATGGTGGTGTATTAAATTGCCGTATGAGTTGTATTTTTGACACACAAGACTGCAACATGGCCGGTGGTATTCGTATTAGAGATGTGGGAGATGTTTTTAATACTAATGTTCCGGAAACAAATGTGGTATTCACAGGTCAAGGTGAACCAGGAAGTACCTTTTTTATTATTGCAAATGAAAATTATTTAGTATCTGTACCTGTTGATGTTAATGGAGATTTTTCTTTGACTGTTTCAGAGCCCTTACCAGGAGAATATAATTTTAAATTCTATACCATCTCTTCTCATGGATTGTTTGGACCATATCTCTTTTCGACCCCAATTCAACAATATGCAACAACGTATATTAATAATATTTTTATTGCTTATGATATAAAATTTTTGGAGAAAATTTTGACGGTACCTGAAAAAACCATTTTCGAAGAAAATCCAATTAAGAAAATTAATCAGCCGATTCCTTCTTCCTCTGGAACTACTTTTGTTAATCCTGATAGTTCTGGTATTAGTGAAGATGTGTTTAGGCAATTTCTAGACGTATTATCACAAAATGAAAGTCTATCTGAAGAAGAATTGCGAACCTTGATACAGGTATTTGCGGATCAATCTGGGTATGATGTTAGTATTCCCAAATACAGAGATAGTATTTTTAAACAGACAAAAACCTGGTTATCACAAAAAACTGATGGCTTATCAGAATGGTACCCAAATGTATATATTTCATTTATGGTGCCGTATTGGGATTTTGCATATGATCTGACGGATTGGTTTAATAAATATCAAGATCCCGTTGGATTTCATAATAGAGTTCGTTCTTGGTTCAAATAAAAACAACTTATATGTTGTTTTTTTCTGTGTCTTTTAAGGGTGTATATGTAGAATCATCAAATCCTAAAATTGGATAAAAAATAAAAGGTAAAATAATTAATCCAATCATAAAAAAATTTGATTTTTGGAATGTTTTTCGTAATAAGTTCGTGGACCAAATAATCCAAATAATTCCAATATATGGAATTAACATAAGAATAATCCACCACCAAGGTTTTTGAATAATTTTTTGTATAATATACAGATTATAAAATGGTATTAATGCATACCAACCTTTTTGGTTTACTTTTATAAATATTTTCCAGAGTGAGGCTACAATAATGAGTACAACGATAATGTGAGGTATGTGTTCCATAATAATATATATAAAGACATATTTAAAAAAGATCTTTATATACAAATTATTGCACTCTTTGATGTCAGAAACAAGAAAAAGACAATGTCTTTTTAGATATCTACATCGTGTTCAATATCTATTTCAGAATCAAGATCATCATCTTCATAAATTTCATCATCTTCTTCCCATGATTCTTCTTCAATAGGGTAACCATCGGCATCATAATTTCCTAAAAAGGTTGCGAATATAAAGGTTCTTTTAAAATAACGTAGTTCAAATACTGACATACAGGATAATAAAAATAATGTATAAAATATCTCTTATGAGAATATAAACAAAATATATACGTTTTTTTACTCTATGACAATATACTTACATTGCAGAAAAACTCAGGTATACTGGTTCCTATGAAGAAAAAAAAACTTATATCTCATGATACATCTACAAACCTAAAGAAACCCCATCTTGTTATCCTTGGCGGTGGTTTCGGTGGTATTCATACATACAAAGCACTTCCTGCTTGGGTGAAAAAAAACCATGTTATTACTATTATCGATAAACATAATCATTTTCTTTTTACCCCTTTATTACCAGAGGTTGCTGGGGCCAGTCTTGATTATCATAGTATTGTTGAACCAATTCGAGATCTTCTTGATAAAGATACCTATTTTATTCAATCAACTGTTGTCTCGGTTGACACGCGTAAACAAATAATTGAGTTAAGCGATAAAGAAATTAGCTATGACATCTTGGTTTCTGCATTAGGTTCAAAAACCCATTATTTTGGAATACCAGGTGCAGAAAAAAATTCTTATATATTAAAAACACTCGACGATGCAGTCAATCTACGTAACCATTGTGTTGATCTTTTTGAAGCAGCTTCAAAATTAGAATCTTCAGAAGAGCGGAAAAAACTTTTGAGTTTTATTATTGTCGGAGCAGGTCCAACAGGTGTTGAGTTAACAGGTGAATTAGCCGATCTCTTTTTTGGAACCTTTAGGAATCAATACCCACTTATTCCTCAAGAAGATATTAAACTCATGGTTATTAATAGTGGGTCTGATGTATTAAGTATGTTTGATGAATCATTGAGGTCCTATGCAGCAGATTCTTTGGTTAAGGATTCAATCATTTTAAAAAATAATACGCGTGTCGCTGAAGTTACCGTTAATGGAGTCGTTACTTCTGATAACGAAATATATAATTCCGAGACCGTTATTTGGACTGCTGGAGTGACCGCAAATAGTCTTCCGTGTACATGTGGTATGTTTGAGGTAAACCGTGGACGTATTCTCATTGAGAAAAATTTACTGGCAAAAGGTATAGATAATGTATTTGTTATTGGTGATTTGTCGTTATTCCCATCACAAGATGGTCGTGGCTTACCACCTACCGCACAAGTTGCAAAACAACAGGGAATCCATGTTGCAGGAAATATTTCTCGTATGTTAAGAGGACAAAATCTTAAACCTTTTGTATACAAAGAAAAAGGATTATTAGCTTCTATTGGTTCATATAATGCCATTGCTGAGATACATGGTTTTAAATTCAAGGGAATATTTGCTTGGTTTATGTGGCGAACTATTTATTTATTTAATTTCGCATCATGGAAAAAAAGATTTAAAATCATGTTTGATTGGACACTCAATTTATTTTCTGGACGTGATACAACGCGCTTATAAAATAAAACCTTGTAGGAACAATATTCCTACAAGGTTTTTTAATTTTTTACAACTATGTTTGTGGCTAAATCTATTTCTTCTTCATGGTCAAACATGAGTTTATGTATGGTATCTATCGGCACGTAGAGGCTGAATTCATTACCAGCAAGGCAACCATCTTTTATTTTTTCATATCCAGAAAATACACTGGAAATAATCATACCTAGAATATGCCCTTCTTGATCAAAAACAGCACCACCAGAATATCCAATATCTACTTTGGTATTTATGATATTTGGTTGTATATGGTTACAAACCTCAAGATCAGAAATTTCTTTTTGTATTGCTACTCCTCTAGGATAGCCGACAATTTTAGCTTTTGTTTCTTTTTGAATATCTGCAACAGGTAAATATATTGCCTTTTTTGGCCGTTCTTCAAGAACAATAAGACTGAGATCTTTTTCATGATTTTGTTTAACGACGGTGCCTTGAATTATTTCATCATCAAAAATTATCGAAATTTTTTTATGTAAATAATTTTCTAATCCATGGTGCGTACTGATCGCGTATTTTTCAAAGAAAACAGTTGCTGATCCTATTGAAACGGTGCTATCTGTTTCTACAATAACGCAGCCTACATTATTTGAAAATATCTGGGTTTTTTTGTTATTTATAATAGTATCTTTTTGTATTTGCTCATTATTTTTTTGAGACATACAAAGGTTTATATATAATACTAAAATAAAAGTCATTACTTGATACTTCATAACTTTTTATTTTTAAAATTTATTTAATTATATAATTTTTTTTAAAAAGCACAAAATTATTTTTTGGAGAATTTTCATTTCAAAGATAACAACCTGTTCCAGCAATTTTCCCTGTGTGTCCGGAAAATTGGTAGCTAAATTTATGATAGTCGTTCCAAGGTCTACATTAATTCGCAATACTCACTACGTTCATTTACTCATTGAATGCCTTATTCATTTATCTTGAATATTCGGATGACAAGGTTATACTGAGTCTATGAATATTTCTACTGACAAAAAAATGATTGATATGGTCGTAACACGTGGTGTCGAGCGTATTTTCCCAAATGAAGATTTCCTGCGATCTCGGTTAGGATCTGGAGAGCAATTAACAATTTATCTAGGCATTGATCCAACAGGTCCGACATTGCATATGGGACATATGGTCGCATTAACTAAATTAGCCCAGATTCAAAATCTTGGTCACAAAATCATCTTATTAATTGGAGATTTTACAGCACGTATCGGTGATCCAGATAAAAAAGAAGCACGTAAACAATTAACTCATAAAGAGATTTTAGACAATTGTAAACTTTATAAAGGTCAAGCAGCATCTGTTATTAATTTTGAGGGTGAGAATCCTGCAGAATTAAAATTCAATAATGATTGGTTAGGAAAAATGGACTTTGCCGACGTGCTAAATCTTGCATCACAAATGACGGTTCAACGAATGCTTGATCGTGATATGTTCAGAAAGAGGGTAGACGCCGGAACTCCGGTTTACATTCATGAGTTCATGTATCCATTAATGCAGGGATATGATTCGGTAGCCATGAATGTCGATGGAGAGGTCGGTGGAAACGACCAAACATTCAATATGTTGGTAGGACGTGATTTATTGAAAAATACCGATGAGGCAAAAGAATAGTTTGTTATTCCAATGAAATTATTGGTAGACAATAATGGAGAAAAGATGGGAAAGACTACAGGAAATATGTTGTCGTTTCTAGATTCAGCTGATGAAAAGTTCAAAAAGATTATGACCTGGTCAGATGGTATGATTTACAATGTATTTGAGTTATTAACTGATACTGATTTAGATACCATCCAAACGCGTCTTGATTCAGACGAAAATCCACGTGATATCAAATTTGATCTTGCGCATACAATTGTATCTCGATTCCATTCAGAAGATGAGGCTACAGCAGCAAAGGAGTCATGGGTTAACGATGTTCAAAAGGACAACAAACCGGCAGATATTCCAGAAATAGATTTACTTGCAGACACTATAACTACTCTTCAAAAGGCTACAGGTGTATCAAAATCCCAGTTAAAACGTTTATTTAATGAGGGTGCTATTAGAGTTAATGGTCAAAAGAAAGATAATGAACATTTTATCTTAAATCGAGAAGACTTAATTCAAATTGGTAAAAAGCGTTGGTTTTCTATTAAATAACATTTTCTTTTTTATGATTAAAAAAGAAACAAAAAACTCTTTAAACACATAAAAACAATCTAAAATAACAGTATCATTTTAGATGCTCAAGAACTCGCTGCGCTTAAACAGCTTTCACATTATTCTAAAATGATACTGTTATTTCTTAACGAATATTTTCATAGGTTTAAATTAAAAAACAAAAGTAATTGACTTTTGTTTTTTATAAAATATAATTTGGAAAACTAAAATTATATATAATTATGTCTAAAAAAAATTTTTTTACATACCAAAAAGAAAAAAAAGTACAAAATTTGTTTATCCCTATAGAAGGAACTTGTCATAAAATGGTGACAAGACTTCGTTGGGGTAGAGTACTTCCTGCTGCTATTATTATTTGTATGATCGTATTAATTTTATATATGTCTGGATGAAGATCTAACTGCGTATAAAAATCATATGATCGTATAGTATTTTTATGTCCTCAACAGGAAGAGTGACTTGGAATCAGTTATTTCTCTAAGAAGTGCGCTCTTGTAAAATAACGAAATATATTTTACAAGTACTCTTGGGGTGTAACAGCTCACCTGTGGACACACGGCTCTATTTTATAGAGTAACCTAGGACAGCTACCTGAATTACGAGACAGGTAAGAGTACGGAGCGAAAGCTACCCTAGTAAGTATTTGCAAAGATTTATGCTGCAATTCTTTTCATGGGTAAGTATCAGCCATGACTTATCTTTAGACGGAAAACCTTGTTTTTCCGTCTTTTTAATTTATACTTTTCTATATGGGAAATACATCAAAAAAACGTCGTAACAAACGACTATGGACCGGAGGAATTATCGCGGTCATCGCATTATTAATTATTTCATTTTTAGTATCTCGTTCAGGAGATCCTATTGACGAAACAGCATTTGCTAATCTTAAGGTAGATGATTTAACAGCGCGTGAAAAAGGTAACCTCGAATCAGATATTCGATTAATTGAATACTCTGATTTCCAGTGTCCAGCATGTAAAAATGCGGCACCAATTATTGCATCACTAATACAAGAATTTGGAGATCAATTTGCTTTAGAATATCGACATTATCCGTTACGTACTATTCATCCTAATGCTCAACTAGCAGCACAGGCTGCAGAGGCTGCAGGAAAACAAGGTAAGTTTTGGGAAATGCATGATCTATTGTTTGAAAAACAATCAGAGTGGTCACAATCATTTAATCCAGAACGTTATTTCCGAAACTACGCGAATGATCTTGATTTAAATGAAGATCGTTTTCGATTTGATCTTAGGTCAGACGAGATAAAAGATCTCGTTAATGCACATTATGATGAAGCACAAACATTGGGTATTCCGGGAACACCAGGATTTGTTTATAACGGTGAAGTTATTTCATTAGATGATTTTATTAATGAAATCCTAGATACTTCAGTATCTGAAGTTTCTCAAGTAGAAGAATAAAACCATATATATGGTTTTTTGTTTTGATAAATTGTATACAATAAAGACATGTTGATTCAAGAAAAAAAATCACTAAAAAATTATACAACCTTTGGTGTTGATGTATTTGCTGATTATTTTATAGAAATAAACACGAAGGAATCTTTTTTGGAATTACTTCAACATCCATTATGGCAAAAAAATACGTATATTATTGGCGGTGGAAGTAACATTCTCTTTACTGATGATTATCATGGTTTGATTATCCATAATAATATATTAGGTATTACAATATTATCAGAAGATGATGAATCCATGATTGTTAAGACTGGCGCAGGAGTAGATTGGCATGAATTTGTGATGTGGTCCGTTGAGCACAATGTTTGGGGTATTGAAAACCTGGCTCTGATTCCGGGAACGGTTGGCGCAGCTCCGGTACAAAATATTGGTGCCTATGGAGTAGAAGCAAAAGACACTATTTCTAAAGTACACGCCATTGATACAGAAACAGGTGAAGAAAAAATTCTCTTTCATCAGGATTGTCAGTTTGGTTATCGTGATAGTATTTTTAAAAAAATTCCTGGAAAATATTTTATAACATCAGTCGAGTTTACCTTGTCGAAAATCCCGCGATTAAATATAGAATATGGTGCTATTGTCAAAACCTTAGCTGAAAACAATATTACCGATCCAAGTGCTCGAGATATGGCCGAAACGATTATAAAAATTCGCTCATCAAAATTACCAGCGCTAGGCGAAATTGGTATGGCAGGAAGTTTCTTTAAAAACCCAATAATTACTGCAGAACATGCTACAAAATTATTATTGAAATATCCTAAAATGAAACAATTTATTTTGGACACTGGTGAGGTAAAAATCTCGGCAGCATGGTTGATTGATTATTTGGGGTATAAGGGAATCCAAAAGGGAAAGGTTGGAACATATTCTAAACATGCATTGGTATTAGTTAATTATGGTGATGCATCAGGAGTAGAAGTCAGGAACTTTGCACAGAAAATTATTGTAGATGTTTATGATAATTTTTCGATTACATTGCAACCAGAGGTGATTGTAATATAGATAGCTTGACATATATTTTATTTTTTTAAAATAATTTTAAACTAAATACATCATATCTATGTTAACAATTAAAAAAACAATACCAGTAATGAACTTAGGTGACGCTAAATCCCTGGAATTAATTACTTTTGATGAATTTGAAAATGCTATTGCTGAAAATCTTTTCCATATTGTCATTGGGAAACATACAAAAAAAGAAGGTAAAACAATGATTATCCCTGTTTCTTCAAATTCAGGATCTACCTTAATTATTCCTCTGTTAAGGGATAGTGATAGAAAAGTATTTCATTATTCATGTAGCTTTAATATTTCAAATGGGAAGTTAATGACCCTCTCAAAGGCTTCTAATCTGAGTATTATCTCTTTAGAAAAAAAAGAAAATGTGACCTTGGGTACTAAAGATTTATTTATGGTTTTTGGTACCGAAGGTGATGAAACTCATTTGTTGCCCTTAGGTTCATTGGATGATCAGATAATTCTAAGAGATAGCGATAGAGAAGTTTTTCAGTATCCATATAAGATTGAAATAGATTTGGATAAAATAAAATAGTTTAAAAGCCTTGAAAGAGGCTTTTTTTGTTATCATAAATCCAGTCTGAGTTGAACATTATTTAACAGGGTAACTATAAAAACAATAGCAATGCTATTGTTTTTATATGCAAGAATATAATGTATTACTGACGATCTTAATGGGTATTGCATATATGATACGCGCAGGGTTTCAGAATTACATTAGCTACTACAAACCCTTTTTCGCTCTTGCACTTTATATTGTAAAGAGATAGATATTTTTTTTCAAGTACTTATAATATAAGTAATGATTATTCTTCCGTCTCTTGTAGATAAAACACGTCCTCGCCCTGATCGACCTTTATTTGAGGAATCATATAAAATTCCTGATACTACAACACATAAGAATTTCTGGAGTTCTGTGTACAGTACCTTACGAGATTTAAATCTATATTCACCTATTAATGAAGGATTAAAACAATATATTAATCCATTGTTTGGTTATTTTGGTTTTCGTGTTCATCCAGTAACGCGAGAGGCACGTTATTTTCACACAGGTGTTTCCGTTGAACTGGAATCAGGGCAGGATATTTATCCTGTTTTACCAGGTGTTTTGGAGTACTCAGG
>CALBVO010000077.1 GCA_937970115.1 Minisyncoccota bacterium
AATTGTTATTGGTAAAAATATCTTTAGGCACAAGGAGACACTCGCACGGATGACACCAAAGGATCGCCTACGTCACTTCTATGCTATTGGGCAAACAGGTACAGGTAAATCACACTTGTTTAAGCAAATGGTAGTACAAGATATTAAAAATGGAGATGGGGTTTGTTTTATTGACCCTCATGGGTCAGATATCGAGGATATTATGCAATACATTCCGCCGGAACGTATTGATGATGTTGTGTATTTTGATCCAGCACATACCGAAAGGCCGATGGCCTTAAACATGCTCGAATATGATACGCGTTACCCAGAACAAAAATCATTTGTTGTAAATGAGTTGATGGGTATTTTTAATAAACTATTTGATATGAAGGCTGGTGGAGGTGCTATGTTCGAACAATATTTCCGAAACTCGGCAGGTTTGGTAATGGAACACCCTGAATCAGGAAATACGCTGCTGGAGATTGGCCGGGTCCTTGGTGATAAAGCCTTCCGTGATATGAAGTTACGGTATTGTACGAATCCAATTATTAAACAATTTTGGATGAATGCTGAAAAAACAACCGGAGAACAAGGACTTGAAAACTTTATTCCATATATTACTTCGAAATTTGATGTTTTTATTTCCAACGAAATTATGCGACCAGTGGTTGCGCAACAAAAATCATCATTTAATTTCCGAGAAATCATGGATAATAAAAAAATTCTTCTTGTGAACCTTTCAAAGGGACGACTTGGCGAGATTAATGCGAACCTGATTGGATTAGTATTGGTTGGTAAGATTCTCATGGCAGCATTATCACGAGTAGATTCACTTGATAAGGAATTACCACCGTTTTATCTTTATATTGATGAGTTTCAAAATGTTTCAACAGATTCTATTTCACAAATCCTATCAGAGGCTCGTAAATATGGTCTTGGACTTCATATGGCTCACCAATTTATTGCTCAATTGGATGAAGGTATTAAGAATGCCGTTTTTGGAAACGTTGGAACAATGGCGACATTCAGAATTTCATTCGAAGATGCCCAATATTTAGAAAAACGTTTTCTTCCTCAATTTACCTCTGATGATATTATGAAAATTCCAAATCGTAATGCGTATTTGCAAATGATTGGAAATGGTACACCACTCGTTCCGTTTAATATTGAGACCTTCCCGTTGGAATATTTTGCTACAAAGAATCCAACAGGGGTTTCAGAAAAAATAAAACAATTGTCATATTTAAAATTTGGGAAAGATAGGAAGGAGGTGGAGGATGATATTATGCGTCGCTACATGTAAAAACCTTTCAATATGAAAGGTTTTTTGTTATTATAGCGAGCATATGAAAGAAGAAAAAATCTTAGTTATCGTTAAACCAGACGCAATCGTACGTGGTTTAATCGGAGAAGTATTTACACGATTTGAACGAAAAGGGTTCAAAATTATTGGAACAAAAATGATCGAATTAGGTGACATCTTATTAGACGAACACTATTCACACCTCAAGGATAAACCATTCTTTGCAGGGATTAAAAAATTCATGACGGCTTCACCAGTTATGTTGATTGCAGCTTCAGGGGTAAACGCTTCTGCGGCAGGGCGATTAATTGCAGGACAAACAGCAGGTCACGAAGCTGACGCAGGAACAATCCGAGGAGACCTATCAATGTCTATTCAATCTAATATTGTTCATGTTTCAGATACGACTGAAAATGGTGAACTCGAAGTAGCTCGATTCTTTGAAGAATCAGAATTACATGATTACAAGCGGGCTGATGAAGTAATGATTTACTCTGACGTTCACGAAGATTTCTAATTAAAAACCTTCCAGATTGGAGGGTTTTTGTTATGATAGGACTATGAAATCACATGCATCAAAAGACACCTCACTTGTATTAATCAAACCAGATGGCGTACAACGTTCTCTTGTAGGGAATATGATTAATCGTTTTGAGGAACGAGGTCTAAAAATTATTGGATTGAAAATGCTCATGCCAACCCAGGATCAATGCGAAGAACATTACAACAAGGACGACGCATGGTTTACCCGAAAGGGAGAAGAGATCGTCGCTGAAATGAAAAAGGATAATTTACCGGTTGAACGAGCGGCAGTTGAATACGGGCGAGATATTATTCGAAATATTGTTCAGTACATGACTGGTGGTCCCGTAGTCGCAATGGTTTTGCAAGGTCACGCAGTACCAGATGTTGTGAGTCAAATGGTAGGAAGCACAGAACCAGTTTCTGCTGATATTGGAACCATACGTGGTGATTTTACTATCGATTCATATTACCTCTCAACGATTGATAAACGTGCTGTGCGTAATCTCATTCATTGCTCAGAAGACAAGAAGGAAGCTGTTCGAGAAACAGCTATCTGGTTTAATGAGAATGAACTGATGAATTATGCAACAGCGCATGAACGAATTTTGTACGATGTGTCGGCAGATGGGCACTGGAAGCACTAGAAAATAAAAATAAGTGAATTCCATCGTTAACTTCAGAAAATTTGTATTCACCGTAGATAACTACGTCTCATAAAAATTGTCTTTGTTGCCTTGGGCTTCATCTGAATTTTTAATTTCTAGAATTGGTATTGAAACTATTCACAATATAAAAATATTGGTATAATGGCTATGTAGTTCGTTGTTCTATAAGAACTTTGAAACGTTTATGAACATGGGGCTCTTGATAGCGTTGTGCCTTGGTGCAATGTTTCTGAACCCCACTTGGCTTTGTGTCAATCGTTCTACATGCTCAATGACTACATTAAAAAATATCTCACTTTGTGAGGTATTTTT
>CALBVO010000078.1 GCA_937970115.1 Minisyncoccota bacterium
AAAGTCACTACAATTGTAATCATAGTACCCTTCTACCTGAGCATCACAAATCATCTGTGTATTTACTAGATTTCCATCAGCATCACGTTCCAGTAATGATTCTTTTAATGACCCTGTTTCCCATAAGGTTTTCAGGTCAAAATCCTTGTCAGCCACCTCGAGCCCGGTTGCTAATCCTACTACCCCACCTACGACGGCTGCTCCTGTTTTTAATGTTGTGTTATCTGTTTTATTACCGTAATACCACATTCCAGCTGCAATTGCGATAATTATCAGCAGTACAATTAATCGAGTGTTTTTATTACCTCGTGCTTTTTGAAATTTGTTACTCATACCCCATTATTATACAGTATTTTCTGTATTTATTACATCATATCTTGTGTTATACTTTATTCTAGAATTTTAAAAAAAAGACATATGAAAAAAACTTTTATACATACTAATCTAGGTAGTTCCTCCTGTGTGACCATAGATTTTTTAAAAAATATGGAAAATGATTCGTATAGAAAAAATCAAAAATTTTTTCATGATAATTCACATTTCTTTGCTTCAAGTTTTACAAAAATAAATGAAGATAATACCTCAAAGGTAGCTTCTGTAATCGAAAGTCAATCATATGAGAATAAGATATTGATTTATGACGTACTCGATAGTATTAAATTTAAAGATACTATTTATATAGCAGAAGGATCTTATCAAATTAAAAATATTCCAAGTGATGGTTTATTTATCACCTATAAAGAATCTTATACTCTTGTATTTATACTGTATCCAGGTATCTTGAAGTTTCCAGGATACTTTCAAAAAAAGAACGAGACGTCTTTCAAAAAAAGCAGTCAAAATTAAAAGCCTCAACTGAGGCTTTTTTATTTCAAAAATCTTTTTGCAATATCCATAACATCATCAACAACTGAACCATCACCGTCTTTGTCCAAGAATTTTTTACCAAGATTCAAAAGTATATTGTCTTCTGATGATTCTATCTTTTTCTTTTCATCTTGTAATATGTCAAAAATCGATGATGCGTCCAAACCCCCTGTATTCTTTGTAGAACCAAGTTGGCCGAGAATTAATGGAGCTGCCATCTCTAAAATCTTTTTAGTTGAACTCGTGTCAGTATTATTTCCGTCTGCCATTGCTGTCACAATATCATCGGTCTTTGAACCAAGGATATGGCCTAAAATACCTGCACCCTTGGTGTCGATATCTGGATTAACAAGATCATCAATATGATCAAAGATTGATTCGTCATGATCTTTCAATGCAGAATCCAATGAAGATAATCCCTCTGTTGATTTTACATTATCTGCCATTTTTGAAGTAAGTAGTGGTCCAGCCTGTGATAATATTTTTTTCGCCGTTTCTGAATCCAGACCGGCTGATTGTGCAATTTTTTCAATTCCCTTGTCTCCCATTTTTGAGAGCATACCTGATAATAATGATTCCATAGTAATTTTTTATTATTTAATAAGTTTTTCTATTCTACCAATAAATTTATGCGAGAGCTCGTTGGCTGATTCCTGCGTCCTTGCCTCCGTATAAATACGGAAAATAGGTTCCGTGTTTGATGCTCGAACATGTACCCAAGAGTCCTTGAAATCAATTTTAAGGCCATCTATTCGCGAAGTTGACTCAGTATTGTATTCTAACTCTAAGGTATCTAAAATTAGCTGAATTTGCTCACGTCCAGGTAATGAGACTTTTTCCTTTGCTATGAAATAGTTTGGGTATGCCGCGCGTATTTCGCTGGCTGTTTTATCTGATTTTGCGAGTTGCGTCAGAAACAATGCGATACCGACCAATGAATCTCGACCATAGTGTAATTTTGGATAAATAATTCCTCCACTTCCCTCGCCACCAATAACAGCGTTTACTTCTTTCATTTTTTCAACAACATTTTTCTCTCCTACAGCTGCTGTAAAATATCGTTGATTATGAGATTCTGTAATATCTCGTAATGCACGTGATGACGATAGATTTGATACGGTATTGCCTGGTGTTTGTGATAATACGTAGTCGCTAATAATCACGAGGCCATATTCTTCGTTAATCATGGTACCCTTCTCGTCCACAAAAACGATTCGGTCAACATCAGGGTCGACCGCAATACCGAGGTTTGATTGCGTTTTTGTTACCAGCGACATTAATTCACCGAGGTTCTTTTCAAGTGGTTCTGGTGTATGCTGGAAATCACCATTACATTCGCAATACAGACCAACCACTTCTACACCCATTTTCTCCAATAACATTGGAACTGCGATTCCACCAACGGAATTTATTGCATCAATAGAAATTTTTAAATTTTTTGATCGTACCAGCTCAGCATCAACTAAATCCAGATCGAGGATCTTATCAATATGATCTTTGGTATGATTATATGATTTTGTTTCAATTCCTAAATCATCAACCTCAGCATATACATAGCTAGCTCGTTCTTTGATATCGAGGATTGCCTGTCCATCAGTCGTAGAGAGAAACTCTCCATCAGCATTGAGCATCTTCAATCCATTGTATTCTTTTGGATTATGACTGGCCGTAATAATAATTGCACCATCAGCCTGATCTGCGATAACCTCCATCTCGACAGTTGGTGTTGTGGCGTAGTCTAAATTAATGACATTAACACCTAAGCCAATTAATGTTTGAACCGTAATATCCAAAATCATTTTCCCAGATTTTCGTCCATCACGACCAACGCAAATAGTTGGTTTTGAGTTTTGCGAAAGAACCCATGTTCCATAAGCTGACACAAAACCAACAATATCAGTTGGCGTTAAATTTTGGCCAGGATTTCCGCCAATCGTTCCACGAATTCCTGAGATTGAAGTAATGAGCATGATTATATAGAAAGATTAGATATAAGTAAAATAAACATCATTATATTTAGTACGAATAAAATATAATTTATTCTCTTTAAGATTAATTTAGGGATTTTTTGACCAAAAATAATTAATGGAATTATCGCAATAGAAATAGGTAATCCAAGGTAAAAACCTCTATTTACTAAACGCGTACTTGAATAATATTCTACGAAATCAAAGTAAGACTCTGCAAAAGTAGGTAATAAATTATATAAATTAAAGAATTTATAAGTTAGGACGAAAGAGATTACAGCGTTAAATAATAAAAATCCATATAAATTATTAAATTTAGAAAATCTTTTACTTGAAGTAAGTTTCATAATTATTTTCGTTTAAAAAACTTAGTTAGATCAATATTAAAATAATTTAATACGGAGAGCAGGATTCCTGAGACTAATACTTCATCAATATTTCCTACTAACGGTAATGCATCTGGCAGAAATTCAATAAAGCCAAGAGTAAAATTCAAGAGATATACTATAGAAATAATACCAATCCCAAGCATTACAAAGTCCTTCTTTCTTGAGAAGTATTTTTTCTTTGATTTTGGAGTTGTAATATCAGGTTTTTTTTGAGTATTCATAATTATAATTATAAGCCTCGAAGCTATTTGATACAAGGAACATTCTAGCATTCGCGCGAATGCTAGAATGTTTTTTTAATTTGTATAATATATTTAATTATTTGCGATCCGAGACTTTCTTGGGAAGTGGTGGTAATTTAAATGATGCCTTTGGATAAATCGCGGTGAGTTCATCATGGACTTCCTTTGCATGTGCTGGTGCATGATAACGACCATATAACACCAAATAGTGATTCATATTTCCCCATTCTGATTGTGGCGTTAATTCCATTAAATCTCTCTCAATCGAAACTGGCGTATACGGAGGATCAACCAGATCAAATTTCCGCGCAATACGAATGGCGTGGGTATCAATCGCGATTCCTTCGAATATTCCATACAGGTTTGACAACACGACGCAGGCTGTTTTATGCCCTGCCCCAGGAATCATTTCTAGCTCACGTAGATTTCGTGGTAATTTACCATTCCATTTTTCTAAAACCATTTTAGCTGCCGCAATAACATTTTTTGCCTTGTTACGATAAAAACCAGTTGAAAACACATCACGCTCCATTTCTGATTGCTGCGCATTAGCGTAATCAATGATACGTGGATATGTTTTGAATAATTTACGCGTAACAATGTTCACCCGTTTGTCCGTACATTGCGCCGATAATATCACCGCAACCAAGAATTCAAAATCTGTTGTATAGAGAAGGTCTGAAATTGGATCAGGATATTTCTTGCGGAAAACCTTAAGCATTTTTTGCATGCGTTCTTTACGTATTTTTTTCTTGTAAGGTGTCATAAGAAAATTTTAACATAAAAGCCCCTTTGCCAGGGGCTTATTTAATTTGATACTTCGATTCTACTACCTGATAATAATGTACTTTTATTAACTACATTTTCAAGTATTTTAAATTTATCTTTTGTAACTAATTATATTTGATACATAAAATTTAAAAACTTAAATGCTTCATATCGGCAGATAAAAAAATGGCTGAAATTTATTACGTCATTATTGATATTTTCAGGTATCCTACCAAAACAAAATGCATGGCGATGTTCTTCTCTTATAAGAAATATCTCGTCCGAAAGCTTAAAATTTGAATATATTGGATAAAATGGAAATAATCTTTTAACGTAATAAAAAACAGAATAATAGCCGTTTAAATTGGACTTTAAATTAGATTCAGAAATTATTTTATTTAAAGCCTGTTTTACATCATTTTCTGAAATATACCCTAATGTAAAAAATTCATAAATCTGCCGAATTGCTTTTTCAATAATAGTAATATAACCAGTATCCATGTTAGCCACTTGAATAGCAATTTTTTTCTTATCTTGTGAGAAAATTAATTTCATATGTTAAATTTTTAGTTCTTTTTAATTTAAACATATAAAAAATAAAAAACCTAATTAAGTGTTTATTTTGTAATCATTGCTGACTATTTTTCCATCCTCTAGGTAAATAATCCGATCGCAATATTTTGTATATTCTGGTTCATGGGTCACCATGACAATGGTCTGACCTTTTTGATGCAGGTCATGCATTAATTCGATCACCTGTTCTGATGATGCTGAATCGAGGTTCGCTGTTGGTTCATCGGCAAACAATATTTCTGGTTGCTGCACAATTGCACGTGCAATTGAAATACGTTGTTGTTGACCACCTGATAATTGGTTAGGCCGATTGGTGTATTTACCCACCATATCAATATCGTCGATTATTTGACGCGCTTGTTTTTTGGCGTCATCAATATGCGCACCTTGCATTAACAATGGAATAGCTACATTTTCTTCTGCGGTTAGTTCTGGTACCAAGGCATAATCCTGAAAAATATAACCTAATTTACGCAACCTAAAATCGGTACGTTCTGTTTCAGACAGTTTGAGTATATCTACATCGCCTACGATCACCTCTCCTTCTGTTGGTTTATCGAGAAGACTAATTTGATACAATAAGGTCGATTTACCAGCACCTGATTTTCCCATGATTGCTACGAATTCTCCTTTTTGTATTTCCATATCAATTCCCCTTAATACAGGTGTAATAATTTCACCATTAATATATGTTTTTGTTAGTTTTTTTACTGAAATCATAATAATTATCGTTGTAAGATCGAATCCAAGGTATTCTGACGGACAATAATTCGCGCCGGCATCAAGCCTGCAATCATTGTAACGATCAACAGAACTAAGGCACGGAGCATTGTTGGGCCAATTTTTGCGACCAAAATACCATCAGAAAATGGGAAATCAATAGGGTTCGCTGCAAAGAACGGTACCATTAGTCCATAGAGCAGCAAGAGCCCAAAGCCAATACCAATACATGCATAAAATATCGATTGCAACATATAGGCAAATTCAATAGCGCCTTCGGAGATTCCGATACCTTTCAGGATTCCAATAAATTTCCTTCGCGTCAGAGCATTAATATAAATAACAATAAAAATGGTAATTGATGAAACGACAATACCAATCGCACCAATCATGTTCCCAAGTAACCCAAATGTTTTCTGAACATCTGCGAGGAACTTCGGAATAGCCTCGGTTGCGGTTCGCACCTTGGCATAATCGCCGAACCCATATGACAAGGCAATATCCTTGAATTGCTCGTCAGTAAGTGAATCTGTTCGTTTGATAACAATTTCTGCTGCTTGCAGACTAGTACGTCTTGCTATCCTACGGTAGTCCTGTTCGGTAATAAATATTGATGAAGATAACTCACCCACCTTTGAGTCAATAATTCCTTTTACAATAAACTCGGTTGTTTGCCCAAGCTCATTGTTTCCATCAATAAACTGTCGATCACGTTCGATACCTTCAGCTGGTTCACCCTGCAATGTAATACGAACCGGTCGCCCAACCTCGACATCTACAAGAGGCTCAAAGAGATCAGCAAAATTAGAATATTTTTGCAATAAGGTAGCCCCGATAAGTACCTCACCTGAACGACCGTTTTCGAGCATTTCACCTTCTACGAGAAATTGTGAGAGTCCTGTGGCTGCTTCTTCTTTATCTGGATCAATAGCAAAAGCACTGACACTGAGACTCTCTGCATCGACAGTAAAATCAGGTCGATCAATATACCCAGCTTCAACCGTTGTCCCAATACGATAACGAACACTGTATTCTTCTACTTCTGGTAAAGTAT
>CALBVO010000079.1 GCA_937970115.1 Minisyncoccota bacterium
TGATTACATCACCTTCTGAAACTCGGTATTGTTTTGCACCGGCTTCAATAATTGCAAATTTACTCATAATACGGCCCATTATACATACAAAACATAGGCATGCAAGCAATAAAAATAACGATATTTAGCAACTAAGACCCCTTAAGATTATGATGATTCTAATATTCACCACAAAGGTACTTCTCATTTTAATAAATAAAAATGAGTTGCATAGAGGATACCAGAACACTATTTAACGTACGACATTTGCGAGTGTTAGTGACTCGATAAACCGAGCCAATAATATACCCTCATTGCTGAGAAAATGTTGAACGAAAGGTCCCTTATTTTTTTTATAGATAAGACCCATGTCATGTAATTTCCTTGTATGAAAAGAGATATTTTTAAAATCGCCCCCTACCTGTTCGTTTAACTGGTCTAAATTAATCCCTGGATTCTTTAACAGGATAAACAAAATGTGTGCTCGAAAATGATTTGCTCCACCCTTTAAAAGAGTTTGAATCTCAGGAAATGATTTTGGATGTACTTCGTTTTTTTTTCTCTCAAGTTCTTTTTGTTGCGGTGATTTCATATAGATAAATACTATCACAAACGTGATTGTCATTCTAGCATTCGCGCGAATACTAGAATGATTAAAAATGATGTTTTGGTATACTTTTGTTTAGTTATGAAGCTCTATAATACCCTTACAAAACAAAAGGAAGAATTTGTACCAATACAACCTAATAAGGTTTCAATGTATCATTGTGGACCAACGGTATATTGGACACAACATATTGGAAACATGCGAGCCGTTGTTATGGCTGATTTAATCAAAAGATCATTTCATTATCTCAACTATGACGTTACTCTGGTTCGGAATTACACGGATGTTGGTCACCTCACAGGAGATAATGAAGGTGACGCAGATACCGGCGAAGACCGCATGGCAAAGGCTGCGCAACGTGAATCAGTTGACCCAATGACGATTGCGAAAAAATATACTGATATTTATGAATCAGATCGTGAATCACTCAATACGCTCAAACCAGAACACTGCCCTGCTGCGACTAACCATATTCAGGAAATGGTTGATATGGTTCAGATATTAATTGACAAAGGATTTGCATATAGTACCGACCTGGCAATATATTTCGATGTGACAAAGAAATCAGATTATACAAAACTATCAGGTCAAGACATCGCTGAACAAATTTCTGACGCCGGACATGGTTCGGTTTCAGATCCAGGGAAAAGAAACCCTCAAGATTTCTCATTGTGGTTTTTCAAAGTTGGATCACATAGCAATGCTCTACAAACATGGGAATCTCCATTTACCTCGCCGTTGGTTAAACATGGTGAAGGGTTCCCTGGTTGGCATATAGAATGTTCAGCCATGAGCCAAAAATATCTCGGTGATTCATTTGATATTCATATGGGCGGAATTGAACATATTCCAATCCATCATACGAATGAAATCGCGCAGTCAGAGTCAGCTACCGGAAAAACAATGAGTACCTATTGGGTACACAATGAACACCTGTCTGTTAATGGTGGCAAAATGTCAAAATCAGAAGGAACGAGTTATACGATTAGTGATCTCGAAGAAAAAGGATTTTCGGCGCTGGATTTACGGTATTTTTTCCTGCAAGCTCATTATCGTTCAAAACAAAACTTTACCTGGGAATCATTAACGGCATCACAAACAGCGTTGAATAAGATTTATAAAGAAATTATTCAATTACGTAATACATCAGAAAACACCATAGGTAAAATTAATGCAGAATTAAAAGAAGTGTTTATCGAGAAAATATCTGATGATATTAACCTACCTCAGGCATTGGCTGTGTTACACAAGGTTCTGAAATCAGATATTTGCGATTCAGATAAATTAGCTACCATCTATGATTTTGATCATGTATTAGGGTTAAAATTATCAGAATATACCGAAACAAAGATCAATATTCCGGATGAAATTATTAAATTATTAAAATTTCGCGCTGAAGCACGTAACAACAAAGACTGGGAAACGTCAGATCAAATCCGTGATGAAATTATAGGATTAGGGTATCAGGTTTTAGATGTAGACGGAGAGCAAAAAATTAAACCAATGTAATGAATTACATTGGTTTTTATGAAGCAAATACTGATTGACTTTTTACATTTTGTTAAATATACACGACCAGTACCCCAAGAAACTCAGCCGCTTTCCCCAATAAGCCTTGATTATCTTTTTTTTCGTTAATTTTTTTCATATTAACACTGGAACCAACACTACGATTGATTTTATCTAAGATGTTCTTAATGGTTGCTGCCTTATTAATTTTTAAGTCTGACATAATGTTAAATATTAGAAATTAGTTTAATTATAAAAAAACATAAATTAAATTAATTACAATAAATAATTTAAAATAGAATGAAGGACAAGGAGATAAATAAAAAAAGCGCGAGCCGTATCTCAATACGGTGAGCGCTCTTTTTATTTCAAAGAAAATACCCCAGCCTTCAGGCTGGGGTATATCTGTTACACTAGGTACATATGACACCAAGTATCA
>CALBVO010000080.1 GCA_937970115.1 Minisyncoccota bacterium
CCCGGAGTCACTCGTACCCAAAACGAGCATGTTAGCCGTTACACCACACCCCGATAACACAGTTATAGTAACATATAATGGTTTTTGAGCAATGAAATGTTTGCTATGATATGAAATATGAGTATTCTTGAACCATATCAATATAAAACAGGCTATATCTATCTTCCAATAAGCCCAGATTTACAAGGTTTGAACACTGATTTAGAGCTTTTTGGTGATACCTATCATCTTAAATCAACGTTTCACGTTTCATTGGTTTGTGTAAAAAACATAGTAAAAGTTGATTCAACTGTTGAAGAAAAAGTTATTACTGTTTTTAATAATTTTATAAAGGATACTCGTCTTAATGATATACTTTTCCTTCCAGAATATCGCCTCGTTTCACATTCTGATGGTCGTAAATCATTCATACAAATGGTTACCGTGAAAAATATTGAATTACTCTTTGAAAAAATAAGAAAAGAGTTAAATATCCAAATAGACACTCAACCTACTCATGTTACGATATACACTCTTCAAAAAGATAAGGGGATAGGTGTTAATACTCAAGAAGATTACCAAAATACCTTTGAAATAAAAATAAAGTAAGTTTCACGGTTTCATATTTCCTTTAAAATATTTTTATTATAAATTAATAATTTAATGTTTCATGTGAAACTTAATTATGGTATATGTATTGTTTCACATGAAACAAGGATACTTAAAATATAATTTCTACCTTATGTTTGATATTTCTTTTATCGATATAGATTAAATAGAGACATAGTTGAGTTTCACATGAAACAAGCTTAAGAGAAAAACGAATTAAATATTTTTTCGTATGGAAAAACTACTCATATACTACATTTTCTATTTTTTGTATTTTATGTTTTATATTATTTGTATCTATGTAAATTATGTATACATCAAACTGATATTTTGTTTCATGTGAAACTTTATTTAATCTAATATATTCACAGATTGTCTTGTAGCATTTTCTTATTTTATTTTTATTCACGTTTTCTGCGGGGTTATATTCTGAGGATCTATTTTTATCTGCTATAGTGTTATTTGTTTCATATGAAACATTTATCTCTTTATTTAATGTACTCTTTACCTCAATAAAATGAATATTCTCAGATTTTTTACATATGATATCAATCTCACCTTTTTTAGTTGTAAAATTTTTTTCTAATATAGTGAATCCATTGTTTTGTAACCATTTTGCACATATTTTCTCACCGTATTCTCCTATTTTCTGTGTTTTAGAGGTAAACTGTTTCATATGAAACATAGTATACCTTTAATTCCTTTATAAAAGTAACTTTTCTATGATAATTTTCTTTTATAAAAGACATATTATTTTCGATATCATTTGTCTTTTTGTCCCCGTTATACACGAAGTTATCCACAGTTTGCATAATTCTTGAATAGGTATTTTTTTATAATCCTTGTTTTAGAAAGAATATTCTTTTTATTTTTATAAAAAAAAGTCTCTGTTAGAGACAAAATATTGCGTCCTTTTTAATTTTGTTGTTTTTCTGCTTGATTGATATTTTTTCTAGTGCTGTATTAGATAGTATTTTGTATTTATTATGATGATATTAAGTATTCTCAATAAGTACTTGCTAAATTTGTTGTAATCTCTATACTGTTGTCAGCTTAATATAGCAAAACCACCTGTGGTGAAATGGATATCACAACGGTCTTCGGAACCGTTATTCCAGGTTCGAGTCCTGGCGGGTGGACAAAATATACAAAAACAACACGAAAGTGTTGTTTTTGTTACTATTTTACCGCCCGCCACGACTCGAAAAGAGTCGCGCCTGAAAGGTGGTGTAACAAAGTGAAATCAGAAGCGACCTCCACACTAGGACGATGAGCTCTAAGCTGAATCTTTTATTCTGGCCGTGAGCAATCGTGGTAGACGAATCCTATCTAAAAAAGTAGAGAGGTTCAAGTCAGCACAAAATGCATAGCATTTTATATATTGAGGGGTCCTGAATAATTCACACACCATTATTAACTACTCTTTTTCAGAAAATCTCTGGAATTGTAAGTGATTTCTGTGTTTTATATTTGTATAGATATTTTATTGTTGTATAGTGAAAAAAACAAAACAATATATGAAAAGTACAAAATATTCTCCAATTCTCCAAATCTTTCTTAATTTATATCAATCTTTTGGTATGAATCAGTCATTTGAGAAGGCTCTAAGAAGTGATGAAACTATTAATAAAATTTCGTCTTTCTTTGATCTTGATAACTTATGTTTAAAAAAGCCAAACAAAAACGAAAAAAGAATAAGATACCTTGTTGCAAGAGAAACTTGCAAGCATAAAACTAGTGGCTATTGTTTTGAGGTAGTTGTTACCATTTGGAATAAGTGTAAGAAGGCATGTAAAATACATTGTCATCCCCAATTTACATATTATCAATGTATTTCAGGGAGTTTTAAAATTAATACCTATGAATGTATTGATCCAAAAAATAAGGTTGTCCGTAAAACAGGTACATTTATACTAAAAAAAGGTGAATCTTTTTGTAGTGTTGCAAAAGAAAATTGCTATGGTCACGCAATTCATGACGTCAGGTCACTTGAAAAGGGTAGTATTATGGCTCATGGGTATTCAAATGATGCTTCTTTGGCTCCAGACGATTATAAAATTCAAGATGTTTCAATAAACCCTACTTAATTTTAAGTAGGTTTTTTTATTTATACATGTAATATTCACACGATTCATTCGTCATATAAAGTATATGAAGACATCATCAATTTTTACTAAAAGTATTATTAGTCTTGTATTTGTTGGACTTTTTGCACTGAGCTCATCATGGGCACATGCAGCATGTGGACAATTACAAAAAACATCAACATTACGTCGTGGTTCAATTGGATCTGCAGTAGAAATACTGCAAACATTGGCAAATACCTATTTCAAGGAAAACCTACAGGTCGATGGAAATTTTGGTTCAGGGACACGCTCAGCAATTATTCGTATTCAAAACGCTCTTGGTTTATCTGCAGATGGTGTTGTAGGTAAAAATACCTTTTCTGCACTTGAAGAATATTGTGCAAACGAACCACAATCACCAAGTACCAGTTTCACTCACGAGGTAAAAAAATTCACTAATTTTTCAGAATTTAAGGCATTCATTGAAAAAAATACTTCAGAAAAAAAAGTGTATGCACGATCAGGTGGTGATATTCAGTTCGCAGCAGTTTCATTAGAATCAGATGACGTTGCTACTGATAGCGCTGCACCTGCGGCTAAGTCATCAGATTTTTCAGAAACAAATATCCAAGAAATTGGTGTAGATGAATCAGATATTGTAAAAACTGATGGAGAATATATCTATGCAGTTACCAATAATGAAGTTGTGGTGGTAGATGCTCAAGATCCAGCAGACCTTAAGGTAATCGCACGTGTTGCTTATGAGGGAACTCCACAAGAACTGTATCTTCATGGATCAACATTGATTGTTCTTGGTCGTGATTATGAAAAATTACAACAAAAAAAGGTAGTAGGTGATGTATCTACACGTATTTGGTATCCACAACAAACAGCCTATACCTCAGTATCGTTCTTTGATATTTCAAATGTTGAAAAACCAGAATTAGAGAAAAACTATCAAATGGAAGGGAATTACGTTGATTCACGTATTACTGATGGTGAATTGTACGTTATTAATGAGAAATATATGTATGATACCGTTTTACCATATCTACGTGAAGATGGCCGATCTCAAATTTTGCCATTGGAGATTACTTACTTTGATATGCCATATACTGATACACGCTTAACGCAGATACATGGTATTAACGTAAAGAATCCAGATGACATTGATAGTTCACAATATCTGTTATCAGGAAATCAGAATATTTACGTTTCACAAGATAGTATATATATAAGCTACCAAGATTATTTCCGAGGGGGGCCTGTACTTTTCAACGATGCTATTGAAATTGATGTGGCAGAAGACGAATTAATTGCTGTTCCAGAACCGCGTATTGTTGAACCAAAAGAAGAAACGATTATTCACCGCATTGAAATTGATAAGGGTGAATCAGAATTATTGGCATCAGGAACGGTTCCTGGTCGAATTTTAAATCAATTCTCACTCAGTGAATATAAAAACCATCTACGCATTGCTACCACTGATGGTAATAACTGGAATGGTGGTCAATCAAAAAACAATATGTATGTCTTGGATATGGATTTGGATATTGTTGGATCAGTTACTGGTCTGGCACCAGGAGAACGCATCTACTCAGCCCGATTTATGGGTGACAAAGGATATATGGTTACTTTTGAACAGGTTGATCCATTGTATGTGATTGATTTATCAAATCCACGATCTCCACGCGTAGAAGGAGAGCTCAAGATTCCAGGATTCTCGAATTATTTACATCCGTATGATAACGAAACATTATTAGGTATTGGACGAGATGTAACTATCGAAGAAAATGGACGTGTAACCACACGTGGTGTAAAGGTTGCATTGTTTGATGTATCAAACGTGAATAATCCACGAGAAATTGATTCATATATTATTGGTGATCGTGGATCGAATTCAGATGCCTTATATGATCACAAGGCAGTACTCTTTTCAAAAGAAAAAAACCTTTTGGTAATTCCATTTAGTGAATATTACTATGGTGATGATGTTCGAGAAAATTTCAACGGAGCAGCTGTCTTTAATGTTGATAAGACATCAGGTATTAAACTCCAAGGAAAAGTAACTCAATCAGATAATCAAGAACAACGTGATTGGCAAAAACAGATTCATCGAACATTATATATTGATGATGTATTGTTCTCATTATCAAATCAATTTATGCAATCGAATAATTTGAGCGATTTAGTAACCCTTGATCAAATTCAATTATCACAAAATAAGAATGTGTATGATCAATACCCAACACCAATTCCATTCGCAATATAAACTAAAACCCACTCAATGAGTGGGTTTTTTATATAGACTTCTATGCCAAATATTTATGAATGTCTTCCTTGGTTATGCCAATTTTTTTACCTGGATTAAAAATGTTTTTTGGATCCATAATATTTTTGAATTTTTTAAAGATCTTCATCATATCAGTACCAAACATTTGAGGAAGGAATGGAGTACGAACAATTCCATCATTATGTTCGGCAGTTATTGATCCATTGTATTCCAGTGCAAGTGCATAGACCTTTTCTGAGATCTCAACAATGTGATCCTTGTTTTGTTGTTTATTCATATCTGCCAGGGGAATAATATGGAAGTTACCATTACCAAGGTGCCCAGCGATGGTGTATTCAAATTCGTTTTTATATTGATCGAGAATTTTTACCAGTCGCGGGATATACTCTGGAAGGTATTCTGGATTTACGGCAATATCATCAATGAATGGGGCAGTACGTGTTCCTGATCCTTCGGCACGAGATTTCATTGAATGCTCTGTGAGTAACTTGAAACTGTCATGACGGAAATCCCAATATTTTTGCGAGGCTTTTCCTTTGACGATAAATGATTTCAAATCTGGAATTTCTTTTTTCAAGTCTTCAAATTCTGCAAGAACTTCTTCGTGGACTTTTACTGCATTCATGTCTGCTGATTCAGCAAGGACGACAAATTTTGGAACACCACCAGTGAGTGCCATCCAAAATTCTGGTAGGAAACGCAGTGAATAGGAGAGTGCCTGAAAGAAACCTTTGTCTTTGATGAAATCTTTGAAAAATTTTACGCCAATTTTGAAAGTATTGTCATCATAGAGTTCAATAGTATCGAGATCATGTTTTTTCAGTACCTCGACAATTTTAGGTAATTGATGAATATCATTTACAAAGGATACAATCATTTCTTCTTTGTCTTCGACGGGTGCGAGTTTATACGTGACCTCAGTAATCAGTCCTGTGGTTCCTTGTGCTCCGACAACAAGTTTTGTCATGTCAAATGTTCCGTTTCCTTTTTCAAATTCCTTTATTGATTTTGCATTGATAACATCCCACAATAAATATCCAGCAGCATTTTTTGTAGTGATTGGTTTTTTTGATTTGATAAGATCAAAATTTTTCTTGATCAATTCATAGGTTTCTTCAGCAATCTTTCCAAGAAAATGTCTCTTTGCAATAAGTTTACGCAGCTCGTCATAATTGAGAGATTTTAAAATATATTCATTTCCATCTGCGAGGACTACTTTGAGTGATTCTACGAAATCTTTGTTTTGCCCATATTTAAGAGATTTTTCTCCAGCTCCATTATTGGCAACCATTCCTCCAATTGCACACAATTTTCGTGACGCAGGAAATGTCGGCATAAGCATTTCATATTTCATGGTTTCTTTTTCAAAGGGGATATACATTGATCCAGGTTGAACCGTTCCTTTTCCTGAAATTGGATACGAGAAATTACCACGGACTGATTGCGTACCAAAATCTCCTGGTGTGACATCGATAATTTCATTCATGTATTTTGTGACATCAATAATAATTGAATGATTTAATGATCCACCTGACATACCTGATCCTGCAGCACGAGCGGTAAGCGATAATTTTTCTTTTGATATTGAATTATATTCATTTACAAACGAAACAATTTTTTCTATGTCTTGTGCATATTTCGGGTAGACGATCATGTCTGGCATTATTTTAAACAATGACCAGTCAGTACTATGACTGACCAATTCGTGTTCATCGATCGTAACATCTCCTTCTAATATTTCAGAGAATTGTTTTTGAATTTCTAAATAGTTCATAATAATAGTATACAACATGCGGTATACTATATAAAATTACAAAATATAAAAACAGAAAATATAATTACGTTTTCTGTTTTTTATTTGCCCATATGTGAGAAGTTCATATACTGTAGATATGAATAAGGATATGGTAAAAAAAATACCAGAAGGAGTTATCTGGACATTACAACAATTACAAAGTGCAGGATATGAATCATATATTGTTGGTGGTTGTGTGCGTGATATGTTTTTGGATCGTAATCCAAATGACTGGGATGTTACTACTAATGCAATTCCGGAACAAATTATTTCTGTATTTGAAAAAACTGATCGACGGGTAGTTTATGAAAATAATTTTGGAACGGTTGGAATTATTAACAAAGGCATGGAAAAGGATCATTCAACGTATGAAATTGAGATTACTCCATATAGGACAGAAGGAAATTATTCTGATAACCGTAGACCGGATAATGTGTCCTTTAGTTCTGATATTAATGAGGATCTGATGCGCCGAGATTTTACCATCAACACCATGGCATATGATCCAATTAATCATGTACTTATTGATAATTATAATGGTGAAACTGATTTACGTAATTCGGTTATTCGCACAGTAGGAGACGCTAATGAACGGTTTTCAGAGGATGCCCTGCGAATTATGCGTGCCGTACGATTTGCCGCGCAACTCGGTTTCATGTATGAAACAAAAACCATGGAAGCTATCAAGAATCATGCAAGTCGATTGCAACATATTTCAGCTGAGCGTATACGTGATGAGTTCATAAAAATTATAGATGCAAAATTCGCAATGGATGGAATAGTTATGTTGCATACACTTGGCATGTTGCAATACGTTGTTCCAGAACTCGAAGAGGGAATCAATTGTGAACAAGGAGGAATTCATTCATTCGATGTTTGGACTCATAACCTCAAGTCGCTTGAGCATGGAACCAACAAGGAGTATCCATTGTATGTGAAACTCGCAGCCCTGTTTCACGATATTGGGAAACCAGCGACCAGACGCAAGGCTAACGGACGAGGAACCAAAGAATGGACATTCTATGGTCACGAAGTTGTTGGCGCGCGCATGGCGCGCGCCATTATGAAACGTCTCAAATTTTCAAACGAATTAATCGATAAGGTATATAAACTTGTTCGTTATCATATGTTCTTTTCTGATCCTGATGCGATTACCTTGTCGGCTGTTCGTCGTATGGTTAAAAATGTCGGTAAGGATATGATTTGGGATTTAATGGATGTGCGAACGTGTGATCGTATTGGAACAGGTCGTCCAAAAGAAAAACCGTATCGATTGCGCAAATATCACGCAATGATAGAAGAGGTAATGCGTGACCCAATTTCTGTTGGGATGCTAAAAATTAACGGAGATATTATGATTGGTGAAATGGGATTACAACCTGGGCGAAAAATGGGATGGGTACTACATGCCTTGTTAGAGGAAGTACTCGATGATCCAACACTCAATACACGAGAGTATCTCGAAAAACGAACACTCGAAATGTACGAGATGTCAGATGAAGAAGTTCAAAAGCTTGGCGAAGCAGGAAAGGATAAAAAAGACGAAGAGGAATTCCAAGCAGTGAAAAAGTTACATCGTAAGCATCGTGTTGGTTAGGTGAAATCTAATACCATCATGTTTTAAGAAGATGAGATTAAATAAAAAAAAGAGCAGTATGCTCTTTTTGTTTTTTAGTTAAAAATTACTTGTTTTGAAATTCACTGAAAATATTCTTTCTTGGCTAAATCTTTAAAATACTCTAACCATTTTTTCCTGAAGAATCTACTTTTCTTTAGGAAAAGAATGATTTCGTATTTTTTGTTGCAAATTTGTGCAGACCATAATAGTGAATTAATTTCACTTACTTTGTAGGCATACCGAGCTTCATGATTAATAGATAAATTATTAATTTTTTCTTGGAGTTTCCTTTTGTTACAAATTAAAATAATTTCTTCTTGTTCATATTTTGTATGAATATCTATAGAAATATTTGAGAGGGATTTTTCCACGCCGTTTTTTTCATGAGCATAGCCATGTTCAATCGCAATAGTTTCTATTGGGGAATATGCCTTGGTTGG
>CALBVO010000081.1 GCA_937970115.1 Minisyncoccota bacterium
TCAAACTATCAGTATCAGGACTGAGGTTAAAATCACCCATCAGGATGATGTTTCTCCCCTGCTTGGTTTTCAGGAATTTTATGATGTTTTCTGATTGTTCAATGCGGTCAGAGCTGTCGCCCTTTCCCTTACCTTTTTCCCATAGCCCATGAATATTTATGATGGTATATTTTTTCTCCCTATCCTCAAAATCAACCCATTGAATTGTTCGACGAAACCATGTGTCATAATCTACATATTATTGTTGCGCATCTGACACCAATAATTCACCACTGGCTGTAGTTTTTCTGTACAAAGATTTTTTAATATAAATAGCATTACCCCACCAACGCCCCAATGTCGGTGAGAAATATCCATGGTGATGAGAAAGAATTTTACCAATTGAATAAAATAAATCTGGATCGCCTATTGGTGTCCCCTCATTATCATTACCTACAACATCAGGACCGAATTTTGAACCATCCAAATCTACCTCCTGCAGACAAAAAATATCTGCATCATTATATTCCTCAAAGAAATTGTATAAAGGTTTACCTGCTCGCCCACACCAGGCGTTTAAACTGATTATTTTCATAGTATTACTATAATCTTTTTCCCTAAAAATCAAAATAGGCTTTTTTATTTTCAGATTTATGTATAATGGTCTGCATATGGGAAAACGATTAAATTCTGTGGGAAACATGAAGACTACCAAATCTCACAAAACAGCAAAACGATTAGCAGTCAAAAAAGAAATGCTCGAGGTAGCAAAGACACGACGAAACTCTCGTCACTTTGTAGGTAAATAAATGAGCTACAGAGATTTTTAATAAAAAATCGACAATAGCGAATTTATTCCAAACATGATTTGGGATCTATGTAAAAAGAACTCGTATGAGTTCTTTTTACATTCATAATCTAGTACCTCGTGGTCATTGCGAGCGATAGCGCGGCAATCCCAGACACCAAACAAAACCTAGATTGCTTCACCCCAAGGGTACTTCCAAGAATATGTTCCATACACTCACTATTCTTTGGGGCGCGCAGCTCGCAATGACAAAAATATTTTTATCCATATCTCACTAACTAGTACAAACGTGACGGCCGTCATATTTGTACTAGTTATCTTTTTTATATTTTCTAAACACCTGAATAGCCACCGTTGCTGATTCATGCCAAATTAGTTCCCTATCGTCTAACATTTTATAGAACTGGTCCTCGTTTACCCACAGACCCCTCTCTATAATATCGGTATCTGGGTTTTCTGGTGGTTGCTGCATTACCACCGGATTCTCGGCAATGTAGCAATGAATACCACGATTACCAAATATTTTTTCAAAGGTATAGAAATGATATAGATTATCAGATTGCATGCCCACCTCCTCTGCCAATTCCTCGTGTGCGTGGGTCAGAATGTCCTTGCCAGTTTTATCGATACCACCGCTGACGAATTTCCAAAATGATTTTTTATAATGGTGGATATACTCCTCTATCAAAAATAATTCGTTTGTTTCAGTATTATAAGGAAACACCAATACGACCTCTCGTGGTTTTTTATGTGGGCAGAATTTTTTACACAGTTTGTTTTTAATAGATTTCAACATACAGATGATAGTATCACAAAATCACGGTATAATAGAATCATCTTATTCATTAATCAAAATATTTTATGAACAATCACGATTTCAATATTATTAACCAATTAGTTCAAGAACAAAAATCATTGTGGCGTATCGAGGAAATTTATCTCAACGAATGTAAAAACACAGATGATAAAAAAATGTGGACCAAACTACGCAACCAAAAACGTAAAAACGTCGAAGAATTATCAAAAATGGCGAAAAAGTGCCTGAAATAATTTCTCCAACGAAAAAACACCTATTGGTGTTTTTTATTTTACAGTTCTGGAATAATCAGAACCTGTCCTGAATAGATTTTATCTGCGTCTTCTAGCATTGGTGTGTTTGCTTCGAAAATAGCATTATATTTTGAAGCATCTCCATATACGGTTTGTGAAATACCTGATAAGGTATCGCCTGCCTTAACGGTATAGAATTCTTTTTCTTGATTGAGGTCTTTTTGGATCTCCTGTCCATCAAGAGTAAGCATAATTTTATCATCAACACTTGCTATACCTTCTATATTTCCAGCAATCATCACTGCCTTCTTTTTTTCATGTGTTGTGGAAACCTTACCGCTTAGATTTACAATATCATCATCAACTGATACATAGACACCATTGATATTATATTTTTCCAGGCGATCTTTAATCTGCTGCTCCTTATTATCTGCTACCTCTGCACTATTAACTCCGAATATTTTTTTCCTGCTTCTTTTATAAATGAAATAATTCCCATATTTTTTTTAGATTAAAATTAATAAATTTATATAACTTTTCGTTACATATACACATTGTAACATATATACAAAATATACAAAATATACAAAATATTAATTATTGTAACCAATAGAGGAAAATTAATGGAAAAGTCATATTTTTACTTATTTTTTTATAGTTAAGCTTTTAAACTAGGTGAAGAGTAAAAAAACAAAGAAAAAGAACGCGAGGTGTACCTTAATACGCTGAGCGTTCTTTTTCTGTAGCTGACGCAGCTATTCGCTAGCTTTGCATAAATTCGTAATAGTCGTTTTCACTTCCTGAGTCATTTATTTTTAAATCTTTTCTAAATAAAAAAAACGAGATGAAGTTTGAAGTGGTGAAAGAAAATTTTCACAAACTGTATCTCAATTTAGTTTTTCAAAACAGAATGAAATACAAGGCAAAATAAAAAAGAGCAAACGAGACGTATAACTATTACGTTGAGTGCTCTTTTTTATTTTAACGAAATAGTTCGTCTGTTTTGGAAATCTAAATGTCGATCTCTGCTAGTTTTGCATTATTTTGTATAAATGCCTTCCTCGGCGCAACATCTGCTCCCATCAAGGTATCAAAGATCGCGTCAGCCTCCATAGCATCATCAACAGTTACCTGTTTCAATGTTCGCGTTTCTGGATCCATAGTTGTTTCCCATAATTCCTCGGCGTTCATTTCTCCCAATCCTTTGTATCGTTGAATGTGGACCTTTCCTGATTTCTTTTTTGTCTCTACTTCGGCCTCTTCGCCGTCTACGTCTGACTCCTCGGCAATTTCTGGTTCTACACCGAGGTCCTTTAATATTGCGTCGCGTTCCTCATCATAATAGGCGTAATGTAATGATTTACCTTTTTTGATTTTATATAATGGTGGCTGCGCAACATAGAGGTATCCTAGATCAATCATTTCCCGGAAATATCGGAAGAAGAATGTCATCAACAGAATCCGAATGTGTGCCCCATCGACATCCGCATCCGTCGCAATAACGATTTTTTTATAGCGGATTTTTTCAATATCAAAGGTCTCTCCGATGGACGCACCAAATGCAATCACCATTGATTTGATTTCGTTGTTCCCCAGCATTCGATCCAATCGCACACGTTCGACATTCAATGGTTTACCACGTAATGGTAGAATCGCCTGCGTTTTACGATCGCGACCCTGTTTTGCTGTACCTCCCGCGGAATCTCCCTCAACGATGAATATTTCGGCCTCGTCAGCATTTTTTGTCTGACAGTCGGTTAATTTACCTGGTAAGGTGAATCCTTCCAAAGCTCCTTTTCGCAAAATTGAATCCTTGGCTGCCTTGGCTGCCTTGCGGGCCTTCAATGCTAATGCTGCCTTACGCAGGATAGCCTTGGCATCGTCTGGATGTTCCTCTAGGAAGGTTGCAAACGCCTCGGCAAACATTGAATCTACGGCTCCACGTGCCTCGGGCGACCCTAGTTTATCTTTGGTCTGTCCTTCAAATTGGATTTCCTTCATTTTGACAGACACCACAGCGGTGATTCCTTCTAGTACGTCGTCACCAGTTAATGAACCGTCTTTTTCTGAGAGGACTTTGTTCTTTTTATTATATGAATTCAATAACCGTGTTAATGCGGTTTTAAACCCGGTAACATGCATTCCCCCACCAGGTGTTGAAATATTATTCGCAAAGGGAACAATACGCGGCGAGATGTCATCAACATATTGCAATGCAACCTCAACCTGAATACCATCCTCGGTTTCCTTTTCAACATGGAAAATATTTTTATGAACACCCTTTTGATGCGCATTCAAATATCGCACCATTGAAACAATACCTCCCTCGAAATAAAAACTCTTTGAGGTAACCTGCAAATTCAAATCCTCGAGATATATTTCATCTAAATCAATATCGCCAGTATATTCACGTGCGTCGATTAAACATACACGTAGGTTTTTTACCAAATAGGCCTGCTGTTGGTAATGTTTGATAATTCGTTCCCAGTTAAATATGACTTCAGAAAAAATAGTATCGTCTGGAATGAATGAAATGATTGTTCCGTTATGTTTTGTTTTTCCGTATTTTTTTACATTGGCTTTTGGTTTACCGATTGAGTATTCCTGGAAATATTTATCGCCACCCCGGTGAACCTCTGCGCGAGTATAGGTAGACAATGCGTTTACCACTGATGCACCAACCCCGTGTAGCCCTCCCGAGAATTTGTATGATTCGTTATCGAATTTACCTCCAGCATGCAGAGTGGTCATAATAACCTCCAGGGCGGATTGTTTGGTTTTTGGATGTTTGTCGACAGGAATTCCTCGTCCGTTATCAACAACACGGATCATGTTGTTCGGTAACAATGCGATTTCAATATGATCACAATATCCTCCCATGGCCTCGTCACGTGAGTTATCAAAAATCTCTCGAATCAGGTGATGCAGTCCATCTGGACCTGTTGATCCGATATACATACCGGGTCGTTTTCGTACTGGTTCCAGTCCTTCGAGGACCGAAATATCTGATGCGCTATATTCGCGTTCTTTTTTAGGTTTTGTTTCTTTTTTTGCCATATATATCAATAAAAAATTATAAAAATAGTATACCATAAAACCGACTAAAACCCTTGAAAAATAAGGTTTTTTATGTGGTATGATTAAAAAACAACCATGAAAATTGACCCGCATTGGAAATTAATACTGCGCGACTATCTCGCCAAAGAATCTTGTAAAAATTTGATTGATTTTATAAATAATGAATATCAGACAAATACTGTCTACCCACCAGAAAATGAATTATTTTCTGCATTTTCCATGACCTCATTTAATCAGGTATCAGTGGTCATTATCGGGCAGGATCCCTATCACGGACCTGGTCAGGCACACGGGTTGGCATTTTCTGTTCCTAATAACATAACCCTTCTGCCATCACTGCTAAATATTTACAAGGAAATCGAATCTGACCTGGGAATCGAAAAAGATTTCACCAACGGTAATCTGACATCATGGGCAAACCAAGGTGTATTATTATTAAACTCAGTCCTGACAGTGAGAACAGATACTCCTGGATCACACGTAGGTCACGGATGGGAGGAATTCACCGATCATGTAATTAAAAAAATATCAGACCAGCGAGAACATGTTGTTTTCATGTTATGGGGAAATTATGCTAAAAACAAGGGCTCAGTAATCGACAGGTCACGACATTTGGTTTTGGAAACTTCGCACCCATCACCGTTGGGAGCCTATCGAGGATTTAATGGATGCAAACATTTTTCCCAGACGAATAATTACCTACAACAACACAACAAAACACCAATCAAATGGTAATATAGAATATATGGAAACATGTACGCATAAAAACAGAACATGGAAACAAAGAATCATTCATGCAGCACATTCAAAATATGGAATGTGGGTATTAGGTTTTGTTTCATTAATAGAATCAGCTTTTTTTCCTATTCCTCCTGATTTTTTTATTGTTCCTATGATTGTTGCAAAACCAGATTCATGGAAAAAAATTGCTACCCTAGTCAGCGTTATGTCGGTCCTTGGTTCATTCTTAGGTTATTATATTGGATTTGCAGTTTTTGAAAGTTTTGGAGAAGTTATTATTAAAAATTACAATCTTTCTGACCAAATGATATCGTTGGGTGAAAAATTTAATAACAATGCATTATGGACACTGCTGGTTGCCGCCTTTACACCATTACCTTATAAACTATTTACCATTGCAGCCGGAGTATTCAAGGTTAATATCTGGACATTTGCAGTTGCAACTGTTATCGGACGGACCGCACGTTATGTATTGGTACCCTATTTAGCGGCTCTAGGTGGGCGTTCCATGCAGGGAAATAGCTATATCAAAAAAATGACCAACTGGATGTGGGTCATCGTTGTTCTTGCGGTAATTATAGGAATAGTAGTATTTATGTAATGCTACTTTTTTATTTACCTCAACACAGGGTATAATAAACCCATGAAACAAATCCAACAAAAGAAAACGAAAATAGTAGCCACCATCGGACCAGCATCTCGAGATAAAAAGGTCCTAACTAATATGATTAATGCAGGATTAAATGTTGTGCGTATGAATTTCAGTCACGGAACACACGAGGATCACGCCGATACCATCAACATCGTCCGAGCCGCTCAAAAATCAGCAAAAAAACCTATTGCCATATTACAAGACCTCTCGGGTCCAAAAATCCGCGTAGGAAAAATTGCAGAAGGAACGGTTTTGGAAAACGGTAACCTCTTTACCCTCACCACCGAAAAATGTATCGGTAATAACAAACGCGCGTATGTTAATTACAAAAAACTTCCCAACGAAATTCACGTCGGAGCCGTAGTAAAAATCGATGATGGGAAAAAGGAATTGGTCGTAGATACTATTTCAGGAAACGATATTCATTGCACGGTGATTGTTGGTGGCCCACTGTCATCAAACAAGGGTGTAAACCTACCTGACACCGAACTATCTATTTCATCTTTAACCGCCAAGGATAAAAAAGACGTAGTATTCGGTATCGAACATGATGTTGATTTTATTGCATTATCATTTGTCCAAACAGCCAAAGACATCAAGGATTTGAAAAAATCCTCGACAAAGCCGGCAACCGGGCAAAAATTATAGCAAAAATCGAGACAACACCAGCAGTAAAAAACATCGACGAAATCCTCGATATTGCTGACGGTGCCATGGTCGCACGTGGAGACATGGCAGTTGAGGTAGGCGTAGAACGCGTTCCATTAATCCAAAAAATGATTATCACCAAGTGTAACGAATTGGGTAAACCCGTTATCACCGCCACACAAATGTTAGATTCCATGGAAAAATCCCCCGTTCCAACACGGGCCGAGGTTTCTGATGTCGCCAATGCTATCCTGGATGGAACTGACGGAATTATGTTATCAGGTGAATCAGCTATCGGTAATTACCCTGTTGAATCTATTATTACTATGGCAACCATTGCCAATAGAACCGAATCATCTAATAAAAATGTAGACCTGGATTATATTGATGATTCACGAGATATTGTTGATACGATCTCAGTTTCAACGGTCCGTATCGCAAACAATATTCGAGCCCGATTGATTGTATGCCTAACCAAATCAGGAGGAACCGCAAACATGATCGGTCGATTTCGTCCTCATCATGGAATTATTGCGATTACACCAAATAAAAGAACTTTTAATCAATTACAATTGTTATATGGATGTAAACCTGTTTTGGATACTATGTCAGGTAGTATTGATAAAGTGTCAAAGGATATACAAAAACTGGTCAAAAAGAATGGTTGGGCCACCACGGGAGAGAAAATTGTGGTGACGGCGGGGACGCCATTTGGGAAGGTTGGGTCAACCAACACAATATTCGTTATCCAAGCCATATAACCATTTCCAAATTAACGAATATTTTTGTCGCCTACAAAAAAAGAACGCTCGTCGTATTGAGATACGCCTCGCTTTCTTTTTTCTTGCCTCCTCAATCTTCGCCAATTTTAAAATAATTATTTTTTGAAATCTAGGAATTAGAAAAATAAAAAACGCACCTGCGTTTTTTATTTTAAATAATTCCATCCCTATGTAAATCATCTAGTACCTCCCTATACGAAAAAGCAATTTCTAAATCTATGGTTTCTGCATAAGAAAAATATTTTGCATTTTCTGATTCAAAATCAATTTTCAAATCTCCACTAGCATTACCTAAATGAACTAATGAAAAATATCTTTTTCCATTTAAAATTCCATCATAAAATTTAAATTTACTTGTAACAACAAAATCTAGATTTGTCTCCTCTTTAACCTCTCGTATAACACAAAACTCAAGAGATTCGTCACTCTCTTCAATCCCACCAGCAGGAAAAGTCCATTTACCAGGAGCATTTTTTGAGTTAAATGATCTTTGTAATAATAGTATTTTTTTATCTTGCAAGATAACTGCCGAGCCTGCGATTTTACCAATTTGAATTGGTTGTTGGTTGTTGGTTGTTGGTTGTTGGTTGTTGGTTGTTGGTTGTTTCATAAAATAATTATAATTTAAATATCTCCATACAGGAACCTCTTTCTCTTACTCTCTTTCATTCGTTCAATGGCGTAACGTAATGTCGTTCGCGGTAATCGATCGTACTGTCGTTTTAGAAAATCCTCGACACGTTCGGGTTGTTTTTTCCATGACTCGCGTAACATCCATCCGACGGCCTTGTGCATCAGATCATGATCATCATCCAATAATTTCTCTGCCAGATACAATGCCTCGTCGATACCCTGTTTGCGAATCATTATCCATGTAGACACCATTGCGATACGTCGTTCCCACGTGTTTTTTGAGACAACTAATTTATCCAGGATTTTCCGCTGGTCTGGATTATCCAAAATATAATTCCCCAACACATAATGCGCCGATACGTCCACCAAATCCCAATTATTAATATATTTAGTATTTTTTAAATAGAATGTGGTGATTGTTTTTCGCTCATCATTACCTGTCTGTTTACTGCGTTCTGCCAATAACACCAATGCACACAAACGGTCCTCGTGAACATCCGAACTGATGATGTCTTGTAATTCGTTATAACTGATGTCATGGAATTGTTTTGCAACCTTGCGAATATCAGGCATAGATACACCTATAAAGGTATCAAAATTTGAATACTCACCCTCGCCTGTTTTGAAAAAATATTCGTTCTTTTCTTTACGTTCCTTGCTGGCGTATTTTCGTAATTCTTTTTGGAGCTTATGCATGATGTAATTATAACAAAATAAAAACGCAATTGCGTTTTTATTTTAAATTTCAGATTTTGTAGAAATTTCATAACGATCTGTTAATTGTTTAATGTATTCTTCAAACTTATCATCAAGCCATTTGTCTTTTTCTCCTGGAATTAATTTATAACTAATTTTAGATAAGGCATTGTTTGGAATAGATATATCTAATCTTTGTAAAATATCAGTTTTAACATCTGTGTTAAGAAATTTCCAGTCAGATATTTTTTCCAATCCTGTAATACTTTTAACGTTACGTATTTCATTTAAAATTTTATTTGATGGAGCAAATTCCAAAAGTGCTTCTTTTTTACCCTGCGATACCTCGGCAAGATTAAGGTTTTCAATTATATCTTTTCTTTGCTCCAGCATACTACCACCATCATTACGTAATTTCTCTTCAGATAAGGTTGAAAATATATCTTTTTCATTTAGATTAATATGCTCACCGACAATTCTGTCTTTTTTTTCTAAATTTTCCATAAAAACATTATATCACCCTCACAAGCAAAAAATAGAACACATAGCTAGGCGCTGAGGCGCGAGCATGTGAGGCGTCCAAACGGACGATGATCATGCGAGCGCCAAAAGCAACAACGCTAGGCGTCTATTCTTTGCTTTTGAGATACACATTCCAATAATTTCGCTTATACGATTGTTTCCCAAATGTCTGATAACCGGTCTTTCTCTCCATCCGCACGACCTCCAGATGTTGGTTATACATCTCCTTAAAATCTGGACCACTGAAAATCCGTTCGGTCACACCTAGCTGTGGATGTTTGTAGGTATCGTAATCTGGACCTGGGAATTCTTTGATCATTTTTTGGGCGTTTTTATCACCCTCGCGTGCTAATGTTCGCACGTACATATATCCGCCTGGTTTCAATACACGTCCACATTCTTTTAAATAAATCCCGCGTTCAAATTCATTCAACGCATTTGATGCTGTAACATCCAAAATAATATCGATCGAATTATCATCCAAGGGAAATGGTTTTCCAATATTACGTTCTGTAAATGTTACCAGTTCATGCCCGTGAATATTATTTGCCTTTTCAATAGCATCAGACGAGAAATCATACCCATGAACGGTCGCATCATAATTATCAGCCATATAGAAACTGTTACGCCCTACACCACAACCCAGATCCAAAACCGTAATATCTGAATACAAATCAATATGTTTATTGTTTTTGATCCATTTAATAAACCGCAAAAAATCCTTTTGAGGTTTATGTGATTGGGTTATCAGTTTCGATTTTTGATATTCTTGATCCCATGATTGCTGATTATTCATACCCAAAGTCTAGTGTATTCAGAGCAACTTGCAAGAAAAATAGATAATTTTAATAACTAGGCTATACTCACATTATGAATACATTTATTACCTATATAAAAAAATATAAAACAACCCTTGGATTAGGACTATTTTTCGCGGCTATTAATCAAATATTTTCGCTGCTCAACCCACAGGTCTTTCGGTTGGTGATTGATAATTATGCATCACAATACGAGACATTCACTAATAATGAATTTATTACTGGGGTTGGAATGTTGCTGTTGTTGTATATTGGCGTTGCCTTAATATCACGTACCGGAAAGGCATTTCAGGATTATTATATGAACGTTGTTTCAGAACGTGTTGGAACAAAAATGTACAATGACTCTATTGGGTATATTTTTAAACTTCCCTTTGCGGTTTTCGAGGACGAGCAATCAGGAAGTATTCTACAAAAACTACAAAAGGCACGCGACCACGGTAAAAAATTGATCAACGATATGGTTAATATTGGTTTCTTTTCGGTTATCGGGATGATATTTGTTATTATCTACGCCTATACGGTGCATTGGTGGATTGGATTGGTATTTACCCTATCGATACCTATTGTTGGAACGATTATTTATTTTACAGGTAAATCAATCAAAGAGGCACAGAAAAATATCGTCTCTCGCAGCGCAGCCCTAGCCGCATCAACGACCGAAACATTACAAAATGTTGGATTGGTAAAATCTCTGGGATTAGAAGACCAGGAAGTCGACCGCCTGAATACCGTCCACGAAGAAATTCTAGCGTTAGAATTAAAAAAGGTAATTATTTTACGAAAACTCAGTTTCATCCAAGGAACCCTTGTAAATACCATCAGTACATTAATCGTATTTGTTTCAATGGTTCTGATTTTTAAAAACGCGATTTCACTCGGAGAATTTCTGACCTTGTGGTTTTATGGATTTTTTGTTTTTGGGCCATTAGGTCAATTTGCTGAACTGGTTCGAAGTTACCAGGAAACAAAGGCCAGTGTAGATGAACTGGAAATAATTCTAGATCAAAAGGTATATGTACCAGAAATATCCAAGACTGATTCAATTAAACATATACAATCCATTTCATTTAATGATGTTTCGTTCAGCTATAAAAATTCATCAGAATCGTTATTAAACATTTCTCTATCTATTAACCCTGGTCAGACAATTGCCCTGGCAGGACCTAGTGGTTCTGGTAAATCCACCTTTTTAAAATTACTTCTGGGTCTCTATCAAACAAATACAGGAGAAATTACCTATAACAAAATATCATCAGATAATATTAATTTAAATAGTATTCGTAATCGTGTCGGGTATGTTCCCCAGGAAAGCCAGGTATTTGCAGGAACCGTCCGAGAAAACCTGTTATTCGTACAACCAGATGCATCTGACGAGGATTGTATTACCGCGCTGAAACAGGCACAGGCATTCTCAATTATCGAACGTACCGAAAATGGGCTCGATACAATATTAGGAGAAAACGGTATTAAACTATCCGGCGGCGAACGCCAACGTATCGCCATTGCACGTTCCTTACTGCGGAAACCTGATGTATTAATATTTGACGAGGCGACGTCCAGTCTGGACTCAATGACAGAACGAGAAATCACAGATACGATCAAAACAATCAAACAACATCAACCCAATCTTATGATGATTATTGTGGCACATCGATTATCAACCATCGAACATGCTGATACCATTTATGTATTGCGTAAAGGCTCAATCGTGGAATCAGGTAATCACACACAACTATTGCAAAACAAGGATTTATATTATTCTCTTTGGAATCAACAACAATAAAGAGATCTTATTTTCATATTTCTGAAATAATATAAAAGGACGAAACGCTTTGCGTTTCGTCCTTTTATATTATCGATTAATTTCTCGTAGTTCTTCCTTGATTTGATCTAGTGACCGATCAATTTGTTCTAATTTTGATTCTAAAATACGGTTTGATTCTCTTAATGTTTCTAGTAATAATTCCACTTGATTATCATTCATAGTATTTATTATAACAAAAAAATACTCTTTATGAGTATTTTTTGTTAAAACTATTCACTCATCGGGCTGTAGAAAAATTCTTCGTATGCAATTTTTCCATCTGCTACTCTATAGACAGCAATTTCTGTCATTTCAGATCGCATACCTGAAGGTTTATGGGTAGTGTCCATGGTAAAGGTTACAGTGAACCAATCATCTGCAATTAATGGTTGTGAGGCTGATGCTGAATGAACTTCAAAGTTCTCTTGCCACCATTCTCCTTTTTTCATAACTTCTGCCATCCCATCACATTTCATAAATTCTCCTTCTTGTTCAACACTCACAATATCTGGACTATACAGCTCGTGGTATGGCGCCTCCATTTCTCCTGCGTTAAATAATGTTACAAGTAGTTGTGCTACTTCATTTGTTGTCATATGCTTTTTCAAAAATTAATTTTAATACGTTATGTATGTATAACATATTAATTATATCAAAAATTTATTCTTATAAGCGAGTTTTGTATGCTAGACAAACTGGGATTATGTTCAAACTTTTATGTTGCTAAATATTAATATAAATTTTTAATTAAATAAATTTAAAACTAAACCAATGGCACAACTTAATCAAAAAACTGACGCAGAATTAGTTCAAGAATTTATGAATGGTAATGAAGTAGTATTTAATATACTTGCAAAAAAATATCAAAAACCTCTTCTTGGTATTGTGGCTTATAAGATAAGCACGTTATCATATCTTTCATATGATGTTGTTAATCAAATATCAGAAGATATTTCACAGGATACTTTTGTAAAAGCTTTTATTACCTTGAGAAAGGGTAAATATAATAACGAAGGTTATTTCAAAGCATGGTTGTATCGAATAGCACATAATTTATGTATGGATTACCACCGTAAAGATAAGAGAATGCAACTAATTAGCATATCAGATTCTTTATCTTCTCCTCGTGTAAATATGACTTATAATGATTTCTTGAAAGCCTTTGTTAATACGCAAGAGCATAAGATAATTGATTTTGAAATTAGCCTACAACTTCGTGAGTTAGTACAAGATCTACCAGTTACGCAAAGAGATGTATTAGTTATGCGTATTTTCCAAGATATCGCTGAAAGGACAAACGTTTCAATAAATACAGCCCTAGGCAGAATGCGCTATGCATTAATAAATTTAAGAAAAAAGATTAATAGTAAGGATTTACAACTACATATCAGCTAATTACAAAAAATCACCTTAATAGATAAGGTGATTTTTTACTAGCTGGTTAACTGGGATTCAAAATTTTTGCGTTTATTTGAAAAAATAAGAAATTATAACAAACTAAAATAAAAACTATCTTAATGGGAGTTTTTAAAATTTCAAAAATGAGATAGAGAGCAAGGCATCGAGGCGCGAGGGCAGGAGGCGTCCGAGCCGGACGATGACTAAGCGAGCGCCGAAGATAACACAGCTATCTGCTCATTTTTAAATTTTCTAGTAATCTTGGAGTTTTTTAATCTTCTCATTTACCCGAATCTTCTCATGTACCTTTGCCTCAATCTGACGAATACGCTCGCGCGTTACATCAAATTTACGACCAACCTCCTCGAGCGTATGTGAAATACCATCTACCAAACCATAACGTAATTCAATAATAGTTCGTTCTTTTTCGGTAAGCTCATCAAGAATTTCTTGAAGTTGGTCCTTTAAGATAGTCTTAGAAGAATCGCGATCAGGTGATGGAATTGATTCATCGGCAATAAATTCACCACGTGTTGATTTCTCTTCTCCATCTGAACCAATTGGTTCTTCTAATGACATGGTTGTCTGATTGATTTTTCCAATCATATGAATCTTTTCAACATCAAGCTCCATTTCCAAGGCAATTTCTTCAGGCAATGGTTCACGACCAAGATCCTGACTCATACGTTTGAACACTTGTTTATATTTTGAAATGGTTTCAACCATATGAACGGGAATACGAATCGTTCGTGATTGATCAGCCAAGGCACGTGTAATTGATTGACGAATCCACCAGGTCGCGTAGGTCGAGAATTTATATCCTCGTGTCCAGTCAAATTTTTCAACTGCTTTGAATAATCCGATATTTCCTTCCTGAATAAGGTCAAGAAGCGTCAAATCTGGAGATCGTCCTACATATTTTTTTGCGAGTGATACTACCAAACGTAAGTTTGCCTTTGCAAGAAGGTTTTTTGCCTCGTCATCTCCTGCCTCGATTCGTTTTGCGAGTGATACTTCTTCGGCTGCTTTGATCAATGGATATTTACCAATTTCTCGCAGGTACATTTGAATAGAATCTTTTGTTTCGGGTTGTTTTTTTGTTGCAAAATCTTTTTCCAATAATTCCTCATCAGTCATATCAAGCATTCCTCCACCACCAGAACTCGTTCCTCCCTCAACGATTTCAACCTCAGCATCACCAAGAAGACCATATAATTCATCAAGAAACATTACATCATCCTCAATATCTGGAAATTCTTTTAATATTTCCGCATAGGTTAAAAACCGTCGTTTCTTTCCTTTTTCGACAAGTGCTTTTGCCTTTTTATCTCGAGCCTCAATTTCTCGTTGCTCTTGAATATGTGTCTGCACTGGATCTACTTTTTGCTTCTTTGTAGTTGATTTTTTAGGTGCCATAATTATTTTTGAATAAGATTTTTTAAATCGGTTTTTAATAAAAGTAATTTTTGAAGTTCTGCTGTTAATTCAGCTATTTTTTCAGAATGTGATTGGGATTCATTTTGACGAATTTCTTCTAGTAGTTCCCCTGAACGATGATCAATATTTCGTATTTTTTCTTCAGCGAGCATAGTTAACAATATATGGCCAAATGAGCTTGTTGAGATATCTTTATATTTATCTTGAAGAATAAATAATTGCATATTTTTTTCTGTTTCAGGAATCTCCTGAATAACAGATGTAATATCAGTATTAAATAATTCTGTATACAAAGAATTAATATGGTCGCTAACTGATGTTTCAATGTGATATTTTGAATCATTTATAAAATAGGAAATATAAGCGACTTCTTTTTTGATATTTCGTTCAGGTAATTCTTGTGTGCGTGAAATAGATTCTTTTGTATTATTAGTTTTAATACTATCATCTTGATCAGGAGTAAATTGCGCAAAGTCATTTCGCACCGCATCTACACTCACCCCAAGAAATAATGATAATTTTTGTAAAATACGATCCTGAACCATAGCACTTTGCATAAGATGCACAAAGGTAAATAAATCATTATCAACAAGTTTCTTTTTCTCATTAAATGAATGATCTGCTCGATTAAATAATTCTAATCGATAATCAATATAGTCTTTTGCATCACTTACGCACACATCCCATTGTTCCTTGCTGTGTTCTATAGTATCTGCTGGATCCATACCATCGGGCATGACAATAATTTTCACTTGCATACCGTTACGATATGCAGCAAGGACGCTTCGACGTGTTGCCTTTATTCCTGCCTTATCACTATCAAGTGCCAGAAAAATATTATGAGTAAACCGTTTAATCATATTAATATGTTGATCAGTCAACCCTGTTCCAGAAATTGCAACGGTATGAATATATCCAGCCTGTTGAGCCATTAACACATCAAACTGGCCTTCTACCAATATACAAGCGTCTTCCTTACTCATAGCTGTTTTAGCAGTATGATATCCATAGAGAACCTTTGATTTATCAAATATTGGTCCTTCTGGACTATTAATATATTTTGCACCCTTAACATCTGGATCATCGGTAAAAATTCTTCCCGAGAAACCAACCACGCGTCCACGTCCATCCATAAGAGGAAACATGATACGTGATCGAAATCTATCGTAATATCCACTTCCCTCTTTTTTAATAATCAATCCAACAGATTCAATATTCTGGTCAGTATATTTGCGTGATCTAAGGTAATCATAACAATCACGCCACTCATCTAATGCAAAACCAATACGGAATCGAATGATCGTTTCCTTGGTCAAGCCACGTTGTAGTAGATGCTGTACAACATGACCATTTTTTCGTAAATGGACTTCGTACCATTTGGTAATGTCATCCAAGATTTTAAATCGGTTTGTCGTTTCATTATGTTTCTCTAAAGAGACAGTATTTGATTCCAAGACAACTCCTGCCTTTTCTGCAAGTAATTTCAGTGCATCTGGAAACTCGATACGTTCGATTTCTTGAACAAAGGTAAACATATCACCACCCTTACCACTTGAAAAACAGTAGAAAAAACCCTTCTCTGGTGAAACAAAGAATGATGGGGTTTTTTCATTAGTAAAGGGTGATTTTCCTTTGTATGTCTTTCCTGCCTTTTCAAGCTTTACATATGAACCCACCACATCAAGAATATTTAATTTATCTTTAATGATGTCGGTGTTTTTCATGGTGATGGTTATAATTATGAGATAACAATATCGTCTCCAAGCTCAGCTTCAAGTGATTCAAGTTCTTCTTCTCGAATACGTGATGGCATTTCGTCAAATGCAATAAAATCATTTCGGAAACCTGTTCCAGCTGGAATCAGATTTCCAACAATTACATTCTCCTTTAATCCTCGCAATTCATCAGTTTCTCCACCTGCCGCAGCTGAAACCAAAATACGTGTTGTATGTTGAAATGAGGCTGATGACAACCAAGATTTAGTTGATAAGGCTACTTCTGAAATACCCTTAACAACCGTTGCTGCCTTGGCACCAAGTTTTCCTTCTGCTTCTACAAGGTTGTTTTCTTGAATTAATTCAATATATTCAACAACATCTCCTGTTGAGAATTTAGTATCTCCTGGTGAGGTAATCTTACGTCGTGAGAACATCAAACGTGTAATAATTTCAATATGTTTTGTTGATACGGGCGCAGAGTTTAATTCGTATACTTTTGCTACCTCAGATACAACATATTCTTGTGTTCGATCGGTTCCTGCAATATCAAACAATTCATCAATATTTGCTGAACCATCGGTGATAAGATCTCCTACCTCAACACGGTCATTTTTCTTTACTACTGGAGTTCGTCGTTTATCAAGCTCATATTCAACCGTTCGTGTCTTATTAGATCCAACCGTAATTTCAGTATCTGAAAGAACTTCAATAATTTTTACTCCTTCTTTTTCTCGAACATCTACTACCATTCCTCCAGTTTTGGAAATAACTGCTGGTGACTTAATATTTGAACGTTTTTCAAAGAGCTCTTCAATACGTGGAAGACCCGTTGTAATATCAAGTCCTGTAACTCCTCCAGCGTGGAAGGTTCGCAGTGTTAGCTGTGTTCCTGGCTCCCCAATTGATTGAGAAGCAATAGTCCCAATGGCTTCTCCAACTTTTACCAGAGCATTTCGCCCAAGATCAAGACCGTAACATTTTTGACATACACCATGCAAAGAATCACATTTAATTGGTGTTCGTACAGGGACTTCGGTTATTCCCGCCCCAACAATAGCTTCGGCATCATTACGATCAATAAGATGATTTTTCTTAAGAATTGTTTCCCCTTTTACATCAACTACCTTTGAGGAGGTAACTCGTCCAATAATATTTTCTAATAATGGTTTTACAATTCCATCATAATCAATATCAGTGGCAATAACATGTTTTTTAGTTTTACAATCTTCTTCAGTAACAACAACATCCTGAGCAACATCATGCAAACGTCGCGTTAGGTACCCAGCTGACGCTGTTTTCAACGCCGTATCAGTAAGACCCTTACGAGATCCGTGAGTCGTAATAAAATATTCAATTGGCGTTAGTCCTTCTTTATATGAAGAAAGGATTGGAAAATCAATTGCACGCCCTGACGCATTAACAATAACCCCCTTCATTCCTCCCATTTGTAGCATGTTCGATGTTGAACCACGCGCACCGGAAGTCACCATATCAAAAATAGATTCAGAAGCATCAAGATTTTCACCAATAACTTTTTCTACGTCAACCTTAACTCCCTCCCATAGCTCAATCGTTTTTCGATATCGCTCTGATTCAGAAATAAGACCTTCTTCGTATTGATCCTGGATTTCAAGTGCAGATTTTCGTCCGTTTTCGATAATAGTATGTTTTTCTTCTGGAATAATGGCATCAGAATATCCAAAAGTTGACCCCGAGAAGGTTACATATTTAAATCCAAAATCTTTAATTTTATCAACCACAGGTGCAGTTTCTTCGATGCCGTATTTTTCAATTAAACGAGCAATAATTCGTGAGATATCTTTCTTTTTAATATCTTGGTTCAGATATCCGAAGTCCTTTGGCATAATACTGTTGAACAATAATCGCCCAACGGTTGTTTCAAATGGTTTTCCATCAAATTCAGCATATCGTTCTGATTCTGTTGGAAGAACATGAATCTTTGCTCGAAAATCTACTTTTTCATAATCATAAGCAGTTACAGCTTCATTTGGTGATGAGAAAATTTTTCCTTCACCATCAGCACCTTCAACAGCACGTGTCATCCAGTAAACCCCAAGAACCATATCCTGTGAGGGAGCAACGGTTGGTTCACCTGATGCTGGTCGCAAAAGGTTTTTACTCGATGCCATAAGTTCCTTAGCCTCGAATTGAGCTTCCTCTGAAAGCGGTACATGCACGGCCATTTGATCCCCATCAAAATCGGCGTTAAATCCGTTTACTGATAGTGGGTGTAGTTGGATTGCCTTTCCTTCAATAAGAATTGGCTGAAATGCCCGAATTGAAAGTCGGTGCAATGTTGGTGCACGATTCAAGAGAACATATTTCCCTTCAATAACTTGTTCTAAAATTTCCCAAATTTCATCAGTTGGTTGCTCAAGTAACTTCCCTGCTCCGCGAACATTAAAGGCCATTTCTCGTTCAATAATTTTTGAAATAACAAATGGTCGGAATAATTCAAGAGCCATATTCTTAGGAAGACCACATTGATCAATTCTTAGTTTAGGACCAACCACGATAACCGAACGTCCAGAATAATCGACTCGTTTACCAAGAAGGTTTTGTCGGAACAAACCTTGTTTTCCTTTTAATTGATCCGAGAGAGATTTAAGATTTCGTTTTTGTGATGATGATTTTGCAACAGTCCCTGAATGTTTTCGAATCGTGTTATCAATCAATGAATCACATGCTTCCTGAAGAATACGTTTTTCGTTTCGCAAAATTACATCAGGAGCACCAATCGTCATTAATTTTTTCAACCGATTATTTCGGTTAATTACACGACGGTACAGATCATTAACATCAGATGTTGCATATCGTCCACCCTCAAGAGCCACCATAGGTCGCAATGCTGGTGGAATAACTGGGATCACCTCTAGGAACATCCATTCAGGACGAATATTCTCTCGATTTAATGATCGAAGTAATGATAGTCGTTTTTCAATTTTAGTTCGAACAGCTACTGATTTTGTTGCTTGCACTGCTTCATTTAATTCAGTTTCAAGAGTATTCAAGTTAAGTGTTTTGAAGATATAGAAAATCGCTTCTGCACCAATACCTGCTTCGAAAATTGAACCAAATTTAAGTGAATAAATATTATATTCATCTTCAGAAATAACTTTATAAGGAACAATTTCCTGAATTTGTTTTTTTGTTGTATCAAAAAGTGTTTTAAGTTTTTCTTTGTCTTCATCAGATTCAAGAGTTTTTTGCTTTGCCTTGTATTCACGTTGTAACTCCTTAAGAACATTATCTTTTGCTTCTTGGTGCACATCAGTAATAATATAGCTCGCAAAATAAATAACTTTTTCTAATTGAGAAACAGGAATATTAAGCACTAATCCCATTCGTGATGGAATACCGCGCAAGAACCAAATATGTGCAACAGGTGAAGCCAAATCAATATGACCCATCCGCGTGCGACGTACGATTGCTCGCGTAACTTCTACACCACATTTTTCACATACGATATCTCGATAACGAATACCTTTATATTTTCCACAGTAACATTCATAATCTTTTTCTGGTCCAAAAATTCGTTCATCAAATAACCCGTTCCGCTCAGAACGACCAGTTCGATAGTTAATAGTTTCTGGTTTTGCTACCTCTCCGTGTGACCATGATCGAATTTTTTCTGGTGATGCAAGACGAATTGAAACTTGTTTTTCTTGTTGAATCTTTTTTATTGTTTCTATTGTATTCATAATGATTATGCTTTATCTGGTTCTGGAGTTACCTCTGCTGACTCAACATCAACAATAGCTTCCTCATCAACACTAATAAGATTTTTTTCTCGAATAATATCTAAGTTAACATCTAATGATAATCCACGTAGATAATTCACCAACACTTCAAATGACGCTGGAGTATTTTGTTGATCAATTTTCTGACCTTTAATAATTGAATCAAAAGCAGCAGAACGTCCAACAACATCGTCAGATTTAATGGTTAACATTTCTCGCAGAGTGTGAGCGGCCCCATACCCTTCGAGCGCCCATACCTCCATCTCTCCGAATCGCTGACCTCCTGATTGCGCCTTACCACCGAGCGGTTGTTGAGTAATTAATGAGTATGGTCCGATTGAACGTGCGTGCATTTTATCATCAATCATATGATGTAATTTCAAAATATACATGTATCCAACAGCAACGTCTTGATCAAATTTCTGGCCTGTTCTCCCGTCAAACAAAGTTACCTTTCCAGACCCTGAAAATCCAGCCGTTTCTAATTCTGCTGCAATTTCGTCAGCTGTTGCCCCAGCAAAAGATGGAACAATGGCTTGATATCCAAGGGTATTTGCCGCAAGTCCAAGGTGCATTTCAAGAATTTGACCAAGGTTCATACGTGACGGAATTCCAAGCGGTGTCAAAATAACATCAATCGGTGTTCCATCGGCCATATAAGGCATATCTTCCTCTGGCAGCACAATGGAGATAACTCCCTTGTTACCATGTCGCCCAGCAAGCTTATCTCCTACCTTGATATTACGTAATTGTGCAATTTCAATGTATACCTTTTTCAAAACTCCTGATTCAAGTTTATGCCCTTGGTCTCGTGAAAATACTTTTACTCCAATGATTCGTCCTTTCTTTCCATATCCCAGACGTAGTGAAGTATCCTTAACATCACGTGATTTTTCTCCAAAAATTGATCGCAAAAGTTTTTCTTCTGGAGTGAGCTCTGTTTCACCTTTTGGTGTAACCTTTCCAACCAAAATATCATTTTCTCCAACGTATGCCCCAACACGAACAATTCCGTCTTCATCAAGATTTTTTAATCGTACCTCTCCGACATTTGGAATATCAGTAGTCGTTTGTTCTTCTCCTAATTTCGTATCTCGAACAACACACTCATATTCATCAATTCGAATTGAGGTGAAAATTGAATTTTTCACCAATTTTTCTGAAAGAATAATCGCATCCTCAAAGTTTTGACCATTCCAGCACATAAATGCAACCAAAACGTTTTGACCAATCGCCAATTGTCCACCTTCTGTTGTAGAAGTATCTGCGAGAACTTGTCCTTTTTTTACCTTGTCACCGGTCGTCACAATTGAACGTTGGTGGAAAAAAGAGTTTGAGTTTGTTCGAATAAAGTTAATCAGATTATAGGTTTCGATATTCCCTTTTGAATCTTTTACGGAAATATGTTTTCCATCTGATTCGACAACGGTTCCATTTGATCGTGAAATCACCACGCGACCTGTGTCGAGCGCTGCTTTTCCTTCCATACCTGTTCCAACAAGTGGCGCTTGTGGCACTACTAATGGTACGGCTTGTTTCATCATGTTCGATCCCATTAAAGATCGGTTAGCATCATCAGCTTCCAAGAATGGAATCAATGATGTCGCAACAGAGAATGCTGCATTTGTCGCAACGTCAATATATTCAACATCTTCACGTGCACAAATACCTGGGCGTGTTTTAATACGCGCTTCAACAATATCGTTAATAAATTTACCATTTTTATCGTATGGGTTCGATGCGTGAGCGATATTATATTTTTCTTCATCCATTGCATTTAGGTATTCAATTTCTCCCGTTACCTTTCCTTTTACTACTTTTGCGTATGGCGCTTCAATCATTCCAAAATTATTAATTCGAGCGTATACACTCATACGTAAAATCAATCCAATGTTTTGCCCTTCTGGAGTATGGATTGGACATACACGCCCATAATGAGACGGGTGCACATCACGTACCTCAAATCCAGCACGTTCACGCGTGAGACCTCCTGGTCCAAGAGCAGACAATGTCCGTAGGTGAGAAATTTCTGAAAGAGCGTTCTCTTGATCCATATATTGTGACAACTGTGATGTTGCAAAGAATTCCTTCATACGAGCCTGGAATGGTCGTTGATTTACCAAAGTCATCGATCCAGTTGTATCATTATCAACAGTCGACATTCTATCTCGAATATTTCGTTTCATTTGAGATAATGCCTGACGAACTTTTTGCTCAAGTAATTCTCCTACGAATCGCACACGTCGTGACCCAAGGTGATCAATATCATCTGCTCGTGCTGTTGGATCCACGTTCATATGAGCGATTTTTGTCATAATAATAACAAGATCTTCAACCTGAAGGGTTTGCTCGTAAACACCCTTTTTGGGGAGTGCTTTATCAAATCGTTTATTGAAATGATATCGTCCAACTTCTGACATGTCATAAAGTGTTTCCCCAAAAATGGCTTCAAAATATTCAACCAATGCATCTGGTGATGCTACTTCTCCATCACGAATTCGCCTGTATACATCTGCGTAGGCTTCTTGTTTATCCAATGAGGTATCTTTTGCAAGGGTTGCTTCGATTTGCTTGTATGCTATTTCATCATCCTTAAATGCTTCTAGAATTTCTTCGCTTGTTTCTAATCCAAAAACACGGAGTAATGCTGTTGCGGCAAATTTACGTTTTTTATCGATACGCACATAGATAGCTCCATCTTTGTTTGATTCAAATTCAATCCATGCTCCCCGTGCAGGAATAATTTTTGCCCCAAAGAATGGTCCTTTTACATGGTCATCCATAGTAAAGAAAACTCCATATGATCGCGCTAGTTGCGGCACAATAACACGCTCGATACCATTAATAATAAAAGTACCGTGCGGTGTCATATACGGAATCTCTGTTAAAAAGATTTCTTCTTCTTTTGTAGAATCAAGTGTTTTATTATACAAAGACACTCGTCCCTTGAGGCGAGCTTCGTAGGTCTTTTTATTTTCTCGAGCATAGTACTCGTCAAACTCAGGTGGTTCAATAGAAAAATCCAAGAAATTAAGTTCAAATTTCTTTTCTGAGTAGTCCATAATTGGAGAGAACTCCATGATAGCATTTTGGATGCCACCTTCCATAAATTTTTCAAAAGATTCAATTTGATTTTCAACCAAGTTTGGCATTTCAATCAATGGATCTTTATACTTTGAAAAATATTTTTTTTCGCGTGTATTCATAACAGAAAATTCACCAAAGAGAACTTTGGTGGTTTAGTTTTTATACTTTTTAAGGGTTAATAAGGAAATAAACATATAATAATGTTGTAAAGCAACCCTAATGCAACAAAAACTCAATCAGATATTAGGTACTAAGCATATTACGAATATTTTTGCAATTGTCAAAAAATTCTTTTCTTTTGAAACCAAAAGAAACAAAAGTTTTTGAGCTCATAGAAATAATCTAAAATCAGCTCATATTTTTGATGCTCGAGAACTCGCTATCGCTTAAACAACTCTCGCATTATTCAAAAAATATCAGACTATTTCTTTACAATCATTTATATAGGCTCAAATAAATAGAGATGTGAAATAATAATTCAAAAGAGCAGGTACACAAACACTGCTCTTTTTTATTTATGATTTATGATTTATATTCCGTCTAATTTAGTCAGATATAACAGTTATGAGTCTTTTCATAACAACACTAACCTCCTTTCAGTTATAAAATAATACATAAGATATATATTTTAAATTAAGTGATCACAAATCTGGCAAGATAAGTGGCGCAATGCGACTTTTCCAAGTAATTAGTTATGTTGTGAAGACTTTTCTTTTTTAGTTAAACAATTTATTTTATTTATTGCAGGTCATGTGGAGGTGACTTTTTTTACAATAAAATCGTGATTAAACTTAAATTCTGACTTAATTATAACATTTTTAGAAAATCTCTCAAAATTTAACCCCAAAACAAAAAATGTTTTGGGGTTATTCTATTATGCGTATCTAGCGTGTGAAGGTCGTCGTGTTTTTTCTTTTGTCTTAGCGACAATTTTTTTTCCGACTTGTTTCATCCTTGTAAACATATTTTGTTTTTCAAAATTTCGAAGCAGAGTATCAGTCGAGATAACTTGGAACCCTGATTCCTTCAAGCGGTTGTATAAATCATGATTAGATGAGAGGAAAAATACTGTCTCTATACTCCAGCCATAATATTCAGAATCAATATCTTGTGAGATTGCCTCATTCCCTCTAGCCTCTTTTAAGGCCGCTGAATATTTTAAGTGCTTAACATCTTTTATCTGAATATCTGTTGATGCAAGCATTCTACGAATTTTTTCACAGAGAAACTTTTTTTTCTCATATGAATAATTACCAACAAGAATTGGATATTTTTGAATCATAGACTATGTATTTAAATTTATTAATAACTATTTAAATAAATTATAACACAAAATAAAGAATTACCAAATTAGTGTTTTTTTCGCCATTCATCTATTAATTTATGGTTCCCTTCTGTTAAGACAGAAGGAACTGAATATGTTTTGCCTTTGTATGAATATTCTGCTGGTCGTGTATACATCTCATGTGATGAAATACGTTCTTCTTCGAGTGAATGTTTATTTCCCAAGACTCCATCAACCTGACGAGATAGTGAATCAATCATTACCATAGCCGCCAATTCTCCACCAGTAAGAACATAATCGCCAATGGAAATTAATTCTGCACCAGTAATATCTGCTACGCGTGCATCGATACCTTCATAACGACCACAAATAAATATAATATCAGTATACTCAAGGACAGAAGATTTTGCATAGGCAGTAGTAAATTTCTCTCCACCAGGCGACAAAACAATAGTTTTGAACTTTCTTTTTTTGGTAAGAGGTAATTTTTCTCTCATAGTCTTTTTTGTAATAGTTGACCATAGATCAATAATTGGTTCAGCCATCATAACCATTCCTGGCCCTCCACCATAGGGAATATCATCTACCTTTTTGTGTTTATTTTTTGTTACTGCTCGTGGATTATAAAATTGAATATTGATAAGATCCTTATCACGTGCCTTTTTGAGCATTGAATCATTAAGATATGAATCAAAGAGATTTGGAAAAAGAGTTATTACATGAAAATTCATAATCTAATTCTATGTAGATTAGTTCAATGTTGCAAGAGATAACAAAATCCACCAACGACAAAGACTAGCAATGATCTTTTTTTATTGTATATTCTATGAAATTACGTAGACTAATAATGTCCATGTCAGGTAATCGCGCGACCAATTTATTGGAGTGAGGAAAGTCCGGACATGTTTTTCCTTCGGGATCAAAAATGGTAGCAGGTAACCCCTGTCCGTAGTAATACGCGAGGTGCGAGCAGTGACGCCTAATTCGAAAGATGATGGCATCTCTCTGGAGATGAATTGATATGGTGACATATCTAGTGAAACGGCTAAACCCTTACCTGCATGCAAAGTCGTACTGAAATTTATTTCAGAGTGCCGCAAAGAATGATATGGTGACATATCATCAAGATAAATGATTACCCTAAGACAGAATCC
>CALBVO010000082.1 GCA_937970115.1 Minisyncoccota bacterium
TGTCGAGGGCGAGACTTGAACTCGCGACCTCAGCGTTATGAGTGCTGCGCTCTAACCAGCTGAGCTACCCCGACATATAATCCTTTATAATAAAGAAACTGGTTATTTAAAGTTGATTTTTTTTTATAAAGTTATTTTCTAAATAAGACCAACATGAATTCTAAGATACCATATTGTGTATGTTTTTCAACTCTTGAACTATATTGCAAAGCATTACAATTGTGCTATATTATTCCTGTTGCCTTAGGAGCAAAATCTTCGCAATACTCTCTCCTAGGGAAAACATTTCTTTATTTGCACCGGTAGCTCAACTGGTTAGAGCACCCGCCTGTCACGCGGGAGGTTGCGGGTTCGAGTCCCGTCTGGTGCGCACTCTTAGATAATAAATCTACTGTATAAATTTTTCTTAGTAATAAAAATAATGAGTCTAAAAAATAGAAAGCAAAACTTTCTATTTTTTAGTATATGTGGATTATTTGTTTGTTTCACCTATAGTATTTATGAGTATGTGATAAACTGATATATAGTTATTAGACTAATTAAAAATCATTATGGACGATAAATTATATAATTATAATCAAGAACCGGTTACTATTCGAGAGAAAAAAGATTCTCCTAAAACACTTTGGTATATTATTATCGCTTTACTCGTATTAGGTTTGCTGGGCTGGTTTGGATATACTTCTGGATGGTTTTCTCCGCGTAAGGTAGGCACTGAAACAGACCAACCAAGACCTGAACTAAACATTGGTTTAGGTGAAGTATCAGTAAGTGCAGCACCTATTGATTCCGTCTCAATTGAAACTACAGATGGATTTCCTGTAGAGCAAACTGTTGTTGTCTCTGGATCACTTCCAAATGGCTGTACATACCTAAATACACCTGTACAACTACGTGACGGAAATGTCTTCTATATACGTCTTGATACACGTACTGAAGGAGATCTTTGTACTCAAGCACTTGTACCTTTTGAAGAGCGAATTAATCTATCAGTAAATAATTTACCTGCAGGTGTTTATATTGTAAATATTAATGGTCGCGAAATTAGCTTTGAATTGGAGAATGACAATATATTAGATTTCTCAGCAGGAGAAGGTAAGTAAATAAAATCTGACCTAGAGTAATAGCACTATAAATAAAGAATCCACCTTATGAATTCTTTGTTGTGGTAAAAAATAAAACAACCTAAATGGTTGTTTTATTTTTCTTATGAATGTAAGTGGGATTTTACAGCCCCAGCATTCTTAAGATCATTAATTTGTTCTTTGGTAAGTTTTTTAAAGTTACCTGGCAGCATCCGTGGAGCTGTAATGGTATGAATTCTTATCCGCGTTAGGCTCTCTATTGTAAGCCGACAAGCGTTCGCCATTCTTCGAATTTGATGTTTACGACCTTCCTTAAGAGTTATATTAAAAGTATGGGTATTTATACGTTTTGCCTTTGCAGGCCTGGTCCATCCATCTTCTAATTTTATTCCATCAGACATTTTTTTGATCATGCTTGGGGTTATATTTTCGCGCACTTGTACTTGATATTCTTTTTCTATGAGATGGTCTTTTCCTGTGATGGCTTTGGTGATCATACCGTCATTAGAGAGAAGTATGAGCCCATCACTCTCCTTGTCGAGCCTTCCAACTGTATGTAAATGCTTGAATTGAGGAAAGACGTCAAATATATTTTTATCGCCCTCAGTATCTTTTGATGAGATAACACCTCGTGGTTTATATACGAGCATTGTCTCTTTCTTTTTCATCTCTTTTGTAACTATTTCTTTAAAAGAGAGGGTATCTATTTTTGGGTCTATTTTATCTCCAGGTTTAGCCGTAGTATTATTTACTAGTATTTTTCCTGTTAATAAAAATTTTCTTGCTTCTCTTCTGGACATTATTCCTTGAGCAGAAAGATGTTTTTCAATTCTTATGTATGGCATAAATTATTCCTTAATAAATATAGGCCAAATACGTCGTGTACGTATATACCATTCTTGAATATTATTAAATCGATCTGAAGGTTTATGTATTGATAATGATATTCCTGATACTGATTTTGGAAGTGTGTAGGTATACGAAGGTGCATATAAAAATACAGCAGGGTAATCACGTATAATTTTTTTATTAATTTCGGATATATCGGCATTACCATTGGTACGCAGATTCGTGAGCATAGAGTCAATCTCTGTATTTTTGAAGAGACTGACATTCAAGCCGGGATCACTAATTTGTGATGAATGCCAGAAAGCATAGATGTCACTTGGTTTTTTAATTTCATACCCAAATAATAAGGCATCATAATCTCGAGGTCGTATCGCGCTTTGATTAAGATTTCCTTGATCGTAACTACGAATAACCACGTTGATACCGATATTTTTCAGGTCTGATTGTATTGATTCTGCGACAAGCTTCATGTCTTCAATATTTGGTATAGCAATGCTAAATTCAAGATTTGCTTCTTTCCCATTGATTTTCTTTTCGTATATCCCTTCATCATTTTTTTTCCAACCCTCTAACGCAATAATATTCTCTGCTTCTGTGGGATCGTATGAACTTTCTTCTGCGTCCTTAGTGTAAATAGAGTTAATAGGTACAGCAAGATTATTAAAAATAACAGATGTAATATTATCCTTATTAATACCGAGGGTAATCGCCTCGCGAATTTTTTTTGATGCCAAAATAGGTTGTTTTTTTTGATTAAAGAAAAGTGCAAATACACGCGGTAGACTTTGACTATAAATTTCTTTATTCTCTTTATTTTCTATATTTTCTATATTTTGAGCTGAAATACCAAAAGCTGAATCAATACTATTATTTAAAATACTTTTAAGAAGTAATGCTTCGTTTTCAAAAAAAAGAATATTTAAATTATCGATGTATACTTGTTCTATATTGTTGGTATTTCGTGATAGGACATATTCATTAGGGATACCATTGTCCGCAAAAATAATATCTCTAACCGTATATGGGCCGATACCTATTGGTTGACTGTTGTACTTGCTAAAAATAAATTCCTGAGCATCAATTGACTCCCATATATGTTCCGGCAGAATTCCAATCTGTAAATTATAAATAAAATCAGCAAATGGTTTTGCGAGGGTAAAAGTAATAGTAAAACGATCTACTTTTTCTGGATTGACTCCTTGCCATTCTGTATTAAGAGGGCTTTTAATTAATTGATCTTGAATACTTTTGATAGTAAAAATTACATCATCAGCATCTAATTGTGATCCATCAGAAAAGAAAAGATTATCTTTTAAAGTAAGAGTGTATACATTATTATCCTCTGAAACGTCAACTGATTCGGCAAGTTTATACGATACATTCTTATCTCTATCAATGGTAAGTAGAGGGGTAAATAACAGACGTGTTAAATCGAGATCGGCTTGAGATTGTGCGAGTACAGGATTAATAAAACGCGGTGTTCCAATAATACCTTCTCGTAATGATCCTCCAACGGCCTTTATTTCAATAGTGTTTTTTTTATATACCTGCCACAGAATACCTAATATCCCAATCGCTAACAGAATAAAAAAAACACGTAACAATAGTGGTGTGTTTTTCATGATAATGATTAATGAATTATTTCGTAATAACTACAATAATTGATACAAGTGTAAAAAGAATCGCAATAATAATTGCTGAGTGAAAAATAACTTTTTCGCTACCACGTCGTGTATTTTTTGTGGTATTTACAGAGTCGCTTCCTCCGAATGCACCACCCAATGATTCTTCTGATTTTTGCAGAAGAATAGAGATAATGAGAAGTATCGAAAGAACAACCTGAATTATTGGTAATATATTAATAAGACTATTCATATACTGCATATCATATCAAACAACCAATAAAAAAAAATTGACGATTAGAGAATATATTCTATGACAATGACGATTTTCTTTTCAGTAAAATCTTTTTTGATATAATAACTAGTATGAATGAATTTAAATATCAATTAACTCAATTAGTATTTCTTATCTTACTTGGTGTTGGTGCTTATTGGGCATTAACCAATTTAGATAGTGGAATTTCTTATACGCGAGAAAATATTGTTGAAAATATTGAACAAAATAATACCACCGAAGCTCCTGCTGATACAGTGCTTGCGTCAGATATTGTTGAGGATAACCTTGACGATGAAGACCTTCCAGTTGTTGTTACTACACCTGTCCCAGTAGAAACTCAAGATTCCAGTGATCTTATTTCTGACCTCAAGGGGCTAATTGATGCTAATGTAACTATGGATAGTGGAGCCAACGGTCCGCGTGTAGGTATTGTCCAAAAATTTCTAGCTGAATATTTTACTAATAAAACAATTTCCATTGATAATGATTTTGGACCAACAACAAAAGGTCTCGTTCGTGATTTCCAGCGAGCTGAATTAAATGGCGGTGATGGTCGTATTGGACCTAATACCTTGCGTGCAATGGTTGAATATTTAGAAAATTAAAAAATAGAAGAAAATATATGTATTTTATAAAAAGCCAAGTATGGCTTTTTATTTTTACAATGGTAGGATTAATTCTAGAAATGAACATATAAAAATTAAAAAAATGAAAAGAGAAACATTTAAAGATGCAATTTTAGTAATTATTAAATCATACAGAAGACGTGACAATCGAGCTCGCGTAGCAATAGATCTTGATACTATACGCAAGCAACTTGATAATTTACCTGATGATATGATTGAATTAGTCGCCAGGATGGCAGATATTTATTTTGGATATAATCCAAACAATGAGGCATTTGGAAATATATCAAGATTATTTACACAACCCTTACCGATAGCTCAATTGGCTGGTTTCATAACACTATTAGCGAATAATTCTGGTGGAACAACCAAGTCTAATCCAACCGCAGCTGTAATAGCTGAAAAGGTCTTTACCTTCTTAATACATAATATTTATCGTCGTACAGATGGAGAGGCAATAGATACCTCAGGAGGAATGGCAGCCGTCTGTCTAGGTATAAAAATAGGAAGACACTTTTTATATCCTCAGGTAAAAAAAGAAGGTATGTCCAATGTAAAACTGGTTATTCTAACATCAATTGATGCTCATTATTCAGTTAATGCTGCTGCAGATATATTAGGTATAGGTACTAATAATGTTATACCTATAAAGAGTGATCATGGAGGTAGAATGAATCTTGTCGATTTAGAAGATAAAATGAAATTCTATTCTAGTCAGGAGTATAAAATTATTATCTCTTCAACAATGGGAACAACGGTGCGTGGTGCTATTGATAAAATTAAGAACATTAATGAATTACGTGATAAGTATCCTAATACTTGGCATCATATTGATGGTTCTTGGGGTGCTTTGGCTGCGTTAGGTCCTGATCCGCGTCAGTGTGAAGGTATCGAAAATGCCGATTCTGTTAGTATTGATTTACATAAGGGTTTTAGATGCTTATTGACAACTGGTGTTCTTATGACAAAACACGAAGGTCTTCTTTTTGAGGCAAACTATTCAAGAGACGGTGCTAAATATCTATATAATTCAAATAAAATCTCACTATTAGATAATGGTGCTAGAAGTATTGAATGTGGTAAACCTGATAGGCTATTAGGTATGTTTCTGGTTATAGAAAGTTTAAAGTTAGCGGGGTTGAAAGAAATGATTCGAAGGAATTATAAGAATGCTGAATATTTTATGAAATGTATACTTAATTGTGAAAACGGGTATTTTAAATTGATGAATATTCCAGACTATTTAAATGTTTGCATTCAATGTTCTTCACCTTTTGATGATATCTCTGATTCTCAATTTACAGAAGAAGTTCAAGAATTTATCCTAGAACAACGAGAATCTGATGTAATGATTGAATTGTGTGATGATACTGTATCCAATCAAAAAGTACTTCGTTGTATTTTTATTCAAGAAAAAATGAATCAAGGATCTATACATTATTTCTTGGAAAAACTAATCATTGCTATAGATAATACT
>CALBVO010000083.1 GCA_937970115.1 Minisyncoccota bacterium
CATTAATATCTTCTGTTTCTGTTAGTACAAATCGCGTAATATTCCATAATTTGTTTCCGAATTTTGAATAGGCTCTAATTTTATTCTCGTCCAGATTTACATCGTTTCCAGGACCATTTCCAACAATCAGTGCCATCCGTAAGGCATCGGTTCCGTACTTCTCGATAAGGTCTACGGGATCAACAATATTACCAAGAGATTTGGACATTTTTCTTCCCTTGGAGTCACGAACGAGTCCATGTAAATAAACGGTTTTAAAAGGAATGTCTCCTAGTAAATAGGTTGTCATAAGGACCATTCGCGCAACCCAGAAAAAGATAATATCATGACCTGTTTCAAGGATTTGTGTTGGATGATAGGTTTGAAAATCTGGGTGGTCTTTATTTGGCCACCCCAGAGTCGAGAATGTCCATAATCCAGATGAAAACCATGTATCTAGAGTGTCTTCATCACGAATCCACCCTGAATCATCTGGTGCTGTTGATCCAATATGAATTTTATCACCCTTATACCATGCTGGAATTTGATGACCATACCAAATTTGTCGTGAAATATTCCAGTCACGTAAATTATTAATCCAGTTGAAATAGGTTTTTTCAAATCGTTCTGGAAGAATATTGATTTGATTATTTTCAACAGCCTGAAGCATTAGTTGTTTTAAGGTCACCATTGAACCAGTTTCGATACCTTTGATTTTAGAATCAGTCATTTTGAATTCCTTGTTCACGTCAATCCACCATTGTAATTTCGGTAATGGCTCTACAATAGCACCTGTTCGTTCTGCGGTTCCAACGCTTTGGATGATTTCTTCTTCTGAGACCATCAGATCTTCAGACCGTAGCCATGCGACAACTGCAGCTCGTGCTGGTTCTACCTTTACATCCTTAACCCCTTCCATTCCGCAGGTCATTTTTCCATATTCATTGATAACCTGTTTTAATGGCAGATTGTGTCGTTCTGCAATTTCCCAATCTGCCATTGAATGCGCTGGGGTAACACCTAGTGCGCCAACACCAAATTCAGGATCAACATGTTCATCGGCAATAATTTTTACCGTTACATCTTCGCCTGCAAAATTAAATGAATACTCTTTTCCAATATATTGTTGATATCTTTCATCATCTGGATGAACAGCAACGGCCTTATCACCGATTTTTGTCTCAGGTCGCGTGGTCGCAATAGGAAAAGGGAAGTCATGTGAATATTTAAAGGTGTACATCATTCCTTTTCGTTCTTCTCGAATTACTTCATCATCAGAGATAGTCGTTTGACCTTTTGGGTCCCAGTTTACAATTCGCTCCTTACGATAAATAAGATCATCATCGTACATTTTTTTGAATGCTGTATGAACGGCTAACTCTCTTTGCTTATCCAGGGTAAATGCCTCACGTGACCAATCGAGCGATGCTCCCATTTTCTTACATTGTGACACAATCGTATTATGTGAGTTTTGAGCAAATTCGTTAACACGCTCGAGGAATTTTTCTCGCCCAAGATTATGTTTTCTGATTTTTTCTTTTTGGAGGTTTTTTTCAACCTTTGATTGGGTTGCGATAGCTGCGTGGTCAGTACCAGGTAACCATAAGGTTCGTTTACCAAGCATACGCTGATAACGAACCATAATATCCTCGATAGCCAGCATTGATGCGTGTCCAGTATGTAATGTTCCGGTAACATTTGGTGGAGGTAACACAATCGAAAAAGGCTCAGCCTCAGGCGAGGTAAGGTTTGCCGCAATCATTTCATCAGGGTTATAAAAACCGGAATCTTCCCAAATTTTTGAGATACGATCTTCGGTATTGTGCGCATTATAAGGACTTAAAAATTTTTCATTCATAATTGATATCCTAACATATCGTTATATATTTTAAAGAAAAGTTATTGTATTATTTATTGTTTGTGATTTAATTAATATAGATTTAAAATTTAAAAATATGACAAAAAATATTAAAAAAGCTTGGCGTCAAATTAATTTTTGGAGTCAGCTCAAGGCAATATTTTCTTACAAAAAAGATGTTGAAAAAACTGAATTAAGACTCCGTGGATTAATTAGGTTTTTGCAAGAGATTGAAGATAAAGATTTTTCTGAACCAGAAATTCAAAATTTTGAGAAAAAAGCCGAACAGGCACGTAAAGAAGCCCTTGCTGAAAAAAATGATGCTGTAAAATGGTGGAAAGGAATCGTAGCTAGTTTACTTTTACCGATAATTGGAAGTGTGTGGAAACATATAGATACAAATACAACAGTTATTCAAGGAAATGTTGCAATTGGAATTTACATTATTGCTTGTATTGGGATAGTACTTGTTACATTCCATCAAATGAGAACTGTTGCATTAAAGGGTAGACTTATAAGTTTGGCGAATAGTGCGTTATATCAAATTGAAGTTTTAAAAGGATTTTCTTTGCATTATGACCAGGTTGAAAAAGACTGTGTTTATAATGTAAGTAATGTAACGAGGTTTTTCCCTTCGGTAACTCGCCAAAATCTTAAGCAAATGCTTTCAATAATTATCATCGCAATTTCTGTTATAGCTTTTATTGGTAATTATAAATGGAATAACTTAGTTCAATTATGGCAGTATATTATCTCATAAATCAGTTAAGTAAGAGCCACACAACAAAAAAGTTGGGTGGCTTATTTTTCTATATATGTTTTAATTTATATAAATATAAAACATAAAATCAGTATGAGTAAATTCAATATAGATGAGTTTAGTGAAAATCTAAATTCACATAAAGATGCAGAAATCGCTACTCTTAATATGTTAGAGCAAAAGCAGCGAGAAATATTTCAACCTTTGCTCGAATATTTACATGATAGCGTTTCTCCTGAAATAATAGAAATGGTTAATGATTATGTGTCCTTTTCTTACGATTATAATTTAACAGAAGGGTCAAAAGATTATGGTAAATGGTGTATTATTTTAGCTTTGAAAGAGGCCTATGCATGGGAAATTAATATGACAAAATGGAAATTATCAAATAGGGAAAAGATACATCATCCAAAACAAGTAATATTTATTAATTCAGAATTAGTAAATCCAGAATTCTTTAAAATTCTTGCTAAGGATTGGGAATCCGTCTTACGTGTTTACTCTTCAGGAAAAATTTCATTCTATGAAAAAAATTTACCACCAGTTTCAGTTTTAAAATAAAATATCTATTTTAACTACAACTTCAAATTACTCACAGCCACTAATTCGTTTTGCGAAATAGTGGCTTTTTTATTGTTGTGCCAGTAATTAATATATCCAGCGGTGGCAATCATCAGTGCATTGTCACCGCAAAGTTTTTTCTCAGGTAGATATAATGCAGCATTATATTCATTCATTTTCTCTCTAAATGACTTTGTGATAAAGGTATTTGCCGAAACTCCACCTGCGATAATAAGACCTTTTGCTCCGTATTCTTCGATGGCTTTGCTGGTTTTTTTAATTAACACCTCAGTTACTGCGTTTTGAAATTCATATGCTGTATCAGCAATCGTTTGTTCATCCAAAGAATCTTCCTTTTTTAGATCATCAATCAGATATCGTGCTGCAGTTTTAAGTCCTGAAAGTGAAAATCTATAGTCACCAGAACTGATCATGGGTCGCGGCAGATTAATTACCTGGTTTTCTTGGCCTTTTTCTGCGGCCAGAGATATTTTCGGACCTCCTGGATACTCCATACCGAGCATTCGCGCAACCTTGTCGAAGGCTTCACCAACAGCATCATCAATAGTTTCTCCAATTATTTCATAATCTCCCCAATTTTTTACTAAGACGAGTTGTGTGTGTCCACCAGATATCAGAAGACTCAGCATCGGAAAGTGAAATGTTTTTATATCTAGCAAGGCATTTTGCTCATTAAGATACTTTTCTTTAAGCAATATAGATGTCACGTGTCCTTCCATATGATTCACCGGAACAATCGGAATATTCCACAATTCAGATAGTGCTCGTGCAAAATTTACGCCAACCCATAATGCAGGAGCAAGTCCAGGACCATGCGTCACCATAATCATATCAATGTTTGGTTGTGTTATCTGTGAAATAAGGATCATCAAATCATTGTATAATTCTGGTTCTCGATCCAAGATTTCTTTAACTACTGGATGTTCAGTACTTTCTGTTTGCTTTTTTGTATAAAGACCAGCATTTTTTAATGATTGTTCAAAAAGTGGCACAAGATTTTTCGCATGTTCACGTTTTGCTAAAGCAGGGAAGACACCTCCATATTCAGCATGAACTTCTATTTGTGAAATAACAAGATCAGAAAGAATTGAAAAGTTAGGATTCTCAGTGTTTGTTTCATTTGTTTGTATGATAGAAAGCGCTGTTTCGTCACAACTTGTTTCTATAGCAAGAATATTCATATGATTACTATAACGAATGTAAAAAGAATA